>NZ_CATKPV010000107.1:0-2954 GCF_949768135.1 Bacillus sp. IT-79MI2
GTATTCGTCAGCTCCACATGTCACCATGCTTCCACCTCGAACCTATCAACCTGATCATCTTTCAGGGATCTTACTAGCTTACGCTATGGGAAATCTCATCTTGAGGGGGGCTTCATGCTTAGATGCTTTCAGCACTTATCCCTTCCGCACATAGCTACCCAGCTATGCCCTTGGCAGAACAACTGGTACACCAGCGGTGCGTCCATCCCGGTCCTCTCGTACTAAGGACAGCTCCTCTCAAATTTCCTACGCCCACGACGGATAGGGACCGAACTGTCTCACGACGTTCTGAACCCAGCTCGCGTACCGCTTTAATGGGCGAACAGCCCAACCCTTGGGACCGACTACAGCCCCAGGATGCGATGAGCCGACATCGAGGTGCCAAACCTCCCCGTCGATGTGGACTCTTGGGGGAGATAAGCCTGTTATCCCCGGGGTAGCTTTTATCCGTTGAGCGATGGCCCTTCCATGCGGAACCACCGGATCACTAAGCCCGACTTTCGTCCCTGCTCGACTTGTAGGTCTCGCAGTCAAGCTCCCTTATGCCTTTGCACTCTACGAATGATTTCCAACCATTCTGAGGGAACCTTTGGGCGCCTCCGTTACACTTTAGGAGGCGACCGCCCCAGTCAAACTGCCCACCTGACACTGTCTCCCGGGTCGATAAGACCCGTAGGTTAGAATTTCAATACAGTCAGGGCGGTATCCCACCAGCGCCTCCACCGAAGCTAGCGCTCCGGCTTCAAAGGCTCCCGCCTATCCTGTACAAACTGTACCAAAATTCAATATCAGGCTACAGTAAAGCTCCACGGGGTCTTTCCGTCCTGTCGCGGGTAACCTGCATCTTCACAGGTACTATAATTTCACCGAGTCTCTGGTTGAGACAGTGCCCAAATCGTTACACCTTTCGTGCGGGTCGGAACTTACCCGACAAGGAATTTCGCTACCTTAGGACCGTTATAGTTACGGCCGCCGTTTACTGGGGCTTCAGTTCAGAGCTTCGCTTACGCTAACCCCTCTCCTTAACCTTCCAGCACCGGGCAGGTGTCAGCCCCTATACTTCGCCTTACGGCTTCGCAGAGACCTGTGTTTTTGCTAAACAGTCGCTTGGGCCTATTCACTGCGGCTTTCCGTTAAGAAAGCACCCCTTCTCCCGAAGTTACGGGGTCATTTTGCCGAGTTCCTTAACCAGAGTTCTCTCGCACACCTTAGGATTCTCTCCTCGCCTACCTGTGTCGGTTTGCGGTACAGGCACCTTTTATCTCGCTAGAAGCTTTTCTTGGCAGCGGGGAATCAAAGACTTCGCTCCATAAGGAGCTTCCCCATCACAGCTCAGCCTTCACGATAAGCGGATTTGCCTACTTATCAGCCTAACTGCTTGGACGTGCACAACCAATCGCACGCTTCTTCTATCCTTCTGCGTCCCTCCATTGCTCAAACGATAAAGAGGTGGTACAGGAATATCAACCTGTTGTCCATCGCCTACGCCTGTCGGCCTCGGCTTAGGTCCTGACTAACCCTGAGCGGACGAGCCTTCCTCAGGAAACCTTAGGCATTCGGTGGACGGGATTCTCACCCGTCTTTCGCTACTCATACCGGCATTCTCACTTCTAAGCGCTCCACCAGTCCTTACGGTCTGACTTCACTGCCCTTAGAACGCTCCCCTACCACTGATACCATAGGTATCAATTCGCAGCTTCGGTGGTGTATTTAGCCCCGGTACATTTTCGGCGCAGAGTCACTCGACTAGTGAGCTATTACGCACTCTTTAAATGGTGGCTGCTTCTAAGCCAACATCCTAGTTGTCTAAGCAACTCCACATCCTTTTCCACTTAATACACACTTTGGGACCTTAGCTGGCGATCTGGGCTGTTTCCCTCTTGACTACGGATCTTATCACTCGCAGTCTGACTCCTAAGGATAAGTCATTGGCATTCGGAGTTTGACTGAATTCGGTAATCCGATGAGGACCCCTAGTTCAATCAGTGCTCTACCTCCAAGACTCTTACACTTAAGGCTAGCCCTAAAGCTATTTCGGGGAGAACCAGCTATCTCCAGGTTCGATTGGAATTTCTCCGCTACCCACACCTCATCCCCGCACTTTTCAACGTGCGTGGGTTCGGGCCTCCATTCAGTGTTACCTGAACTTCACCCTGGACATGGGTAGATCACCTGGTTTCGGGTCTACGACCACGTACTAAACGCCCTATTCAGACTCGCTTTCGCTACGGCTCCGCCTCTTCAGCTTAACCTCGCACGGGATCGTAACTCGCCGGTTCATTCTACAAAAGGCACGCCATCACCCATTAACGGGCTCTGACTATTTGTAGGCACACGGTTTCAGGATCTCTTTCACTCCCCTTCCGGGGTGCTTTTCACCTTTCCCTCACGGTACTGGTTCACTATCGATCACTAGGTAGTATTTAGCCTTGGGAGATGGTCCTCCCAGATTCCGACGGAATTTCACGTGTTCCGCCGTACTCAGGATACATTCAAGAGAGAACGAAGTTTCGACTACGGGGTTGTTACCCTCTGTGACGAGCCTTTCCAGGCTGCTTCGTCTACCTCGTTCCTTTGTAACTCCGTATAGAATGTCCTACAACCCCAAGAGGCAAGCCTCTTGGTTTGGGCTAGATTCCGTTTCGCTCGCCGCTACTCAGGAAATCGCATTTGCTTTCTCTTCCTCCAGGTACTTAGATGTTTCAGTTCCCTGGGTCTGTCTTCCATACCCTATGTATTCAGGTAAGGATACCATACCATTACGTATGGTGGGTTTCCCCATTCGGAAATCTTCGGATCAAAGCTTACTTACAGCTCCCCGAAGCATATCGGCGTTAGTCCCGTCCTTCATCGACTCCTAGTGTCAAGGCATCCACCGTGCGCCCTTTCTAACTTAACCAAACTAAAATTAAAAAATATGAGCTACACTGTTATCTAGTTTTCAAAGAACATAC
>NZ_CATKPV010000108.1:0-2491 GCF_949768135.1 Bacillus sp. IT-79MI2
TGTGACTGCTAAACTAAAGTAGACAGTTTCCGACAACCAAGATTGAACACTTTTTTACCAAATAACTTCCATATCATGATAGATTGAGAGGAGATATCATGATATAGGGGGATATGAAAGGTGGAAAAATGGCAAGTGTACATGGAAATTCATCAATTATTAAAACAAGGTTTCTCAAAGAGCAATATCGCTAAAAAGTTACAAATATCAAGAACAACACTATACCGTTATCTTAATAAGGCACCAAAAGAGATGGCGGAATGGTTAGACGCGATGCAATTTAGAACAAAGAAACTAGACAAACATAAAACACTGATTCTTAGCTGGTTAAGAAAATATCCAGATGTATCAGCAGCACAAATATATGATTGGTTACACGAAAGATATGGGGATGTGCAAGTGGGAGAAAGTACAGTACGCTCTTACGTTAAAGAACTTCGTTCTGAGTACGATATCCCAAAAGAAACAAGATCTCGTTCCTATGAAGCAATACCTGATCCACCTATGGGACAACAAGCACAGGTTGATTTTGGGATGACAACGCAAAAAAACATTGAGGGAAAAAGCATAAAACTGTATTTTATTGCATTTGTATTGTCCCACTCCCGTTATAAATATATGGAGTGGTTAGATCGGCCATTTACTACAAGGGATGTTATTCAAGCACATGAAAATGCCTTTTATTATTTTGAAGGAATCCCTTTTGAGTTGGTTTATGATCAGGATAATTTAATCGTGGTAAGTGAAAATGCAGGTGATCTAATTCTTACTTCAGAATTCGAGACATACCGTAGAGACCGCGATTTTAAATTACGGGTATGCCGGAGAGCTGATCCAGAGAGTAAGGGGCGTATAGAAAACGTGGTGGGATTTATTAAATATAATTTTGCCAAGCATCGTATTTTTACTCACTTAGACTCATGGAATGAACAAGGACAGAAATGGTTACAACGAACAGGAAACAACAAAACTCATCATACAATAAAAAAGAGGCCAATCGAAGTGTTTACCCTTGAAAAACAACACTTACGACCAACCTCACAGATGATCAATACTGGAAATATTGATCAAAAACCAACTAGCACAAGTATAACAAGGACTGTCCGAAAGGACAACACAGTTTTGTATAAATCAAATCGCTATTCAGTCCCATTAGGCACGTATTCTCCGTATGGAAAAGTGGTTTGTTTATCAATTGAAGGCGAAATTTTGAAGATTTGTGATTCAGAAACAGGTGAAATCATAGGTAAACACAATATTTGTCAAGGAAAGGGACAACTGGTGCAAGATCGCAATCACACCCGTGATCGATCACGGGGTATTAGTGCATATATAGAAACGTTGTCTAAGCATTTCCAAAAGCCAGAAATAGCAAAAGAATATTTAGAGAAAGTAAGAAAAAATCATCCTCGTTATATACGTGATCAGTTACAACTAATGAGCAAACAAATTCACCAAACAAAGGAAACGGTATTAGAACAGGCATTATCAGAGTGTATCAGTCGAAAATTATATAGTGCAAATGAATTTACAGACATTGTCGCTCACTTACACCGACAACAAGTGACCACATCAATTGATGATGATTGTACAATTGAAACGTTACATGTCCAAGCACTTTCAGTTGTATCTACAATTCCAGAAAAAAGAGACATCAATGAATATCTTGTTATCTTGGAGGGCGGCCACCATGAGTGAACTCAAACAAGCTCAAGATTTACTACGTTCATTACACTTGTCTGAAACAGCTCAAGAACTTCCAAATTTAGTGGACAGGTCTAATAAGAATCAATATTCCTATCTAACTTTTCTTCGAAATGTATTAAAGTACGAGCAAAAACGTAGGGAAGAAAAGTTAATTGAGAGGCGGTTAAAGTGGGCTACACTTCCCTATCACAAAACGTTAGACGAATTTAATTTGTCAGAACAACAATCACTAAGTCAAAAACAATTAAATCAATTGAAAGATTTAACTTGGTTAGATCAATTGTTTAATCTTATTATTCTTGGACCGCCAGGTGTTGGCAAAACCCATCTGGCAGCCGGACTCGGCATAGAAGCAATTTATCAGGGATATAAGGTGATGTTTATTTCAATGGGAGAACTCATACACACATTAAAAACAGAGGAATTTACTCGAAGAGCTCAAACACAAATGAAAAGAATTCGAGAAGCACACCTCGTCATTATAGACGATTTAATGTTTATGGCTATGGATCAGCGAGAAGCCAATCTCTTTTTTCACTTAATCAACGATTTGTATAACCATTCGTCAATCATATTGACGTCCAACAAGGGCCCAAGTGAATGGGGAGAACTTCTTGGAGATCCCGGTATCACGACAGCTATACTAGATAGAATTGTTCATCGTGCAGAAGTTATTCACTTAAATGGTGATAGTTATCGTATGAAACATAGAGTTACCATTTTTGAGCACGAAAGTGTTCAAAGTTAATGAGCAAAAAGTGTTCAATTCTACTTGACGGTTACA
>NZ_CATKPV010000109.1:0-2404 GCF_949768135.1 Bacillus sp. IT-79MI2
GTACCAAATGAACCTGTTAAAATTCCATTTTTGCGTAAAGAAGTAATAACAGAAGTGCAGGATAAAGTGTTTGGAAAAGCTGAAATCACGAAGAAACAAACAAGAAATTATGTGTTATCACCAGAACAATATCAAGAATTAACAAAACAAGTGAATGCAGCGGTTACTATCAAAAAAGATTATGGGCGTTTGAAAACAACAGATTTTGTGAAAGAAAATGAGAGTTTACGAGCAGATAATAAATATTTAGAAGAAACAATAGAGGGTAATAATCTTGCTTTAAATCATTCTTATAAACAAAATCGTGAATTGAGAGAAGAAAATAAAGAATTACACACTGAAATAAGCCGGTTAAAAGCTCATGTAAGGGGTTTGAGGGAAAATATAAGAGTTTTATACAACTTGTCAAAAAAAGTTCTTGGAGAGCAATTTAAGGCGTTTAGAGATCTTGTTAAAAATGAATTGAGTAGCCAGGGAATAGATAATCAATTTGAACGTGAACATAAGAAAAAAATTAATAAACATCGAGGGTTTGACGTGGAATGATAAAAAAAATGGGGAAACTTTGTTTTTATCTTCAAGGTTATTGAAAACGTGATAGAATGAAAAAAAGAGCCATGCTGGAACATGACTCTTTTCATAGGGTATTCTACGAAAATACCTAAACTTCATTTATCTGATTATAGATTATCATAATTTGATTTATAATCAAATAGCAAATTATAGGTATTTTTGTTGATTCCCTTAATTTAGAGGAGGAATTAACAATGAATGAAGAATTGGGACAAGCTTTAAATCAAGCTGATAGAAATGCTAGAAATAGAGATTTTGAGAAAGATGGAAAACAAAGAGATCAAGCTGAAGAACTTAAAAAATCTCTTTTACAACAGTTAAAAGAACTAACTGGAGAAGACCATTATGTTGGAACTAATAAAGATCCATTTGCTGGAGAACCATTTAATCAAGTAATGCATAGAAATTTAGATTTATTGAATAGTATTGGTTATTTAACTCAAGCAGAAGAAAGTTTTTTATTTAGAATTCAAGCTTATTTGGAATTTAGAAGTAATGTCATTATTTGTAGAGATGATAAATTTAAAAGGAAACGAAAGAGCGTTGAGGACGATTTTGAGTTACCAAAAGCGGCAACTGTTTCTGAAATTGCTGAAATGATAGGGAAATCAAGGCAAAAAACATCAACTGTTATGAATTCATTAAAGAAAAAAGAAATTTTACTTAATCCAGAAGGTGCAGGACAAATTATTGAAAATGGTCGCACTGTAAGTCCTAGAACATGGGTAGTGAATCCTTACATAATGATTTGTGCACCTCGAAAAAATGAAGTGAAACTTGATAGATTAACTATGAGATTGTTTCAACATTCTTTGAAAAATCTTAAAGACCAAAATGGTAAAAAAGTAAAATTACCGGCTAGATTTTTTTAGACTGTATCAAATTGATACAGTCTTTTTTTATATGTACTTTAAAGTATTTATGTAATTTTTTAGGTGTCACGAAAAGGTGACAAAAAACAAAAAAGTGTCACCTTTTCGTGACACCCTGAAAAGTGCATTAAACCCAGTTATATCAAGGGATTTACACGCTTTTTGTAAATCCTCTCTATTATCACTATTACTAAGGGCTAAAAGTTCCGCAAGGAACAGGTAGTATTTTTTGAGAAACCCACTCAAAAAATCTCCACCTTTTCCGCTTCGCTCCATCCTTGCAAAACTTTTTTCGGCTGGTGTGCTTTTCTCGCCAAGCCGACAGACAAAAAGCAAAGCAATGGTTCTCGACTTGAGCAAGCAATTATACGAGCCGAACCGCTTAGATCATTCGTCTTAAGATAGTTCTTATTCAAAAAATAGATACGTAATACGTGGGGTTTCGCCCCCACACGACGAGCCAGCACTCTAGCCAAAAAGCAAATTTCAAACCAAACGGCCAGAATAAAACTACATTAAGTAAAAAAATAATAAGCTGTCCATATGGACAGCTTATTTACATAATTTTTGTTGTAGGAAACTAATAAAGTAATAAGGTTTACTTCAGTAAAATAAGGTATATTATATTTGTTGAATAGATTCTCTTTAAAGACAAGAAAAGTAGGTGAACAAAGTGGGAAAATATCAATTAGATTACAAAAGTCAGGTAGCTGTGACAAAGTTTCATGAAAAACAGACGCCTGCTAAATTTGATAAAAAGCAGCAAATTGAAAAATTGCGTGCGGAGTATTTGAAAAAGAAACAAAAACAAGCAGATAAATAAATTGTGAAAAATGCTATGAATATTTATTTATAGAGAGTTAACATAAAGTCCTATTATCGGGATTCAATGTATTTAGAAGACTATTAAAAGTCCTCCAGATTGTTTAACTGGAGGACTTTTGTGTTCACATAATTAC
>NZ_CATKPV010000110.1:0-2219 GCF_949768135.1 Bacillus sp. IT-79MI2
GTTGAAGAATATGTGGAGATAGATATCGTTGTAGTTCTTCAACGAACAAATGAAACTCATCTTGAGTCGATAGATTCATACAAAAACGCCATCCTTTCTGTATATTTCTACAAATAGAATAACGCTTTCTATAAATTATGGGTATAATTTCATCTTAAGTTGATAGTAATATATCGTGTCAAAAACATTTGACAATCCAATTGAGTTTTTTTATAATTGATGTGTAAAAAACTTTTGACATTTTGATTATAAAAAATGGAGAAGAGATATGAAAAATATTATAAAGGATTTGAGAGAGAAAAAGGGATTGTCGCAAGAGCACTTGGCTAATAAATGTGGGGTTAGTAGACAAACAATCAATGCAATTGAAAATAATAAGTATGATCCTACATTAAAATTAGCTTTTAATCTTTCAGAAGTATTGAATACAACAGTAGATGAACTTTTTTTAAAGAAAGGAGTATAGAATTATGAATTATTTAGTATATTTTGTGGGGGCTATATTGTGGGCTTATATTAATGGATTTTTTACAAGTAATAAAGGATCAGCTCCTTGGATTAAAGATGATGAAAGAGATAAAGATATTAAACATAAAGCAATTATAGCAAGTTGGTCAGGGATCTTTTTCTTTTGTATAATTGGAATTGTTAATAAAGCATTAGGTCTAGGTGGTGCTCAAAAATCCCCTTATCTTCCAGAACCGATAGCTACTATTTTACAAGAAAATGTTGAAATACAAGTTTTACTTATTCTTTTGCTAATGTATGGAATTTTTTATATTTATTATAGAAAGCAAATGAGTGCTTAGTTGTTATTTAGATAGTTTACCAACAGTTTAATTTGTTCTAAACGTTTTATTTTTGTATATAGATAAATCACTATTAAAATTCTTATTTTTATCAATCTTTATTCCAAATCAACACAAAAAACGGTTATTCTTTCTTGTTTAGTTTAGAAAGAATAACCGTTTTTTGTACTTGGGGGTACTAAAATTTCTTAAGTTGATGGGCATGGGGCACGGCAAGAATTCGTTCTTTTTTGAGCCACTCATCATGAAGCTAAATAAAAAGGAATAATTTTGCTTCAATGAATACATTGTCACATTCCTGTCACAATGTATTTGTATCATAGAAATACAAATAAGGAGGTTTATAAATATGAATAAAAAAATGAAAAAGCTAGTTATTCCAATCTTGATGAGTTCAATATGTCTTACATTACCATCCCTAAGTTATGCACAACAAAAGGATATTACAACAAAGGGACAAAACGTGGTTTCTCAATACAAAAATTTCACTTTTGATGTGAATCCTGAAACTGGTGAGATTTTTGTGGAAAAAGATGGTGTAAGAGAAAGTGCTTCCTTACCACTACCGAAGAAAAAAATAACAAATCTAATAAAAAAAGATGATTGTATATCTTGGAATTATCCAGATGACCAAATAGATGTGAAGATTGAAAAGAAAGAATCCTATTTAAGTATTAAGTTAAAATCTACTAAGTCTGAAGGAGCCAATGAATTTACATGGCCTAAAGTAAGTGCGGACAGCTATACGTTACCCTTATCGGAAGGGAAAAATATACCTAGCAATGACCCAAACTGGAAAGAATATTTAAAAGATCAAGACATGTCATTCGTAGAAAGTTTTTCTATGAGATTCTTTGCATTGAATAAATCTAAATATTCCATTATGTATATAGCTGACAATATGTATAATGATAATATTCATTTCACTGCTGATTCCGATATACAGTTTAGTTTTACACATCAATATCCTTCTATTAATAAGAATAAAGAATATGGATTCAGATTGTATCTAACTGATAAAAACCCTGTCTCGATGGCAAACATTTATAAAAATTATATAAAAGAACAGGGAGAATTTAAGACACTAGAAGAAAAAGCAAAAACAAATCCGAACATTAAAAAATTATATGGTGCGCCTCATATTTATTTTTGGAACCACAGTGGGATTTCAGTAGAAAATATTAAGTGGGATACATTCACACAAAAAATGGATGAGACATTTACAAATTGGATTGCACAGTTGTTACAAGCAAATACGGAAGATGGCTCAAAAGATTTTGAAACTGTTATGCAAGATATAAAGAATCAAAAATCTATCGATAAAAGCCAGCAAAAAGTAATAGTTAATGCGATAAATCAGGTATTAAAATTAGAACAACTTTATAATAAAGACATTTTTAGTAATCCAGA
>NZ_CATKPV010000111.1:0-2006 GCF_949768135.1 Bacillus sp. IT-79MI2
AGAATTATGTGAACATGAAAGTCCCCCAGTTAAACAATCTGGAGGACTTTTTTTATGGTTTGTTCTTGTCTTTTGGTCTTACATTTGCTTTTTGGCTAGAGTGCTGGCTCGTCGTGTGGGGGCGAAACCCCACGTATTACGTATCAACATATCGTATAAGAACTATTTTTGAACAATTGATCTAAGCGGTTCGGCTCGTATACTTGCTTGTCCAAGTCGAGAACCATTGCTTTGCTTTTTGTCTGTCGGCTTGGCGAGAAAAGCACACGAGCCGAAAAAAGTTTTGCAAGGACAACATCCAAAAGAAAAGGCGGTAGCCTTTAGGTGAGAATTAACGAACCGACTTTTTGATATTGAGGGTGGAGATTTTTGAGTGGTTTTCTCAAAAATACAACCCGTTCCTTGCGGAACTTTTAGCCTTATATATAAGAGTGAGAAGAACAAAATAAAAAAAGTCAGTAATAGCAAGGGTTTATACGATGTAGGGTGTGAATTTTTTTTCACACCTGTGTGAATTTTTTTTCACACCTAGAAAATGGAAAATAATACAAAAAAGAAAGATGTCAATAGTAAAATTGACATCTAGAATAAATAAATTGGTAATTTATGTTTTTTAGTATCTCCCTTAACCTTAAAATTTCTTAATGACTTTTTAAAAATATGTTGAGTTGCTCTATCAACACTATCCTTAGGAGAACAACACATAATATTAGGATTTACAAACCATGTACGACTTGTGCAAATCCTTCCATCATCGGTTGTCATACCTGCTTCTGCAACCCCTAAAACACCTTTCTTTAGCAAAGAATTCATTGTTTTAGAAACACTCTCTCTTGTTTTACCAAGCTTTTCAGCTAAATAGCTAGGTGTTGCTGCATTAGTATCAATTTCATTATCATCATTACTTTTTTCAATGATTACATTAGTTTTAAATTCTAGATAAGAAGAAATCTGCAATAAAAATGCTTGCTCTGCATTGGTGAAATATCCAATACCATTTAAATATTCCATATTATCCATTATAATCTGCACAAATCTCACCCGATCCGTAGGCTTTTTCTTTTTACCTATGAAATACTCTTCTCCACCAGTAGCTTTACTCAATAACTGCAAAAGCATTGCTTTTTCTTCTTCTGAATAGCCACCCGCTTGCAACTGATCATAAATACTATCAATCTTACTATCTCTTATTTTCGCTTTTTTTTCAGCTTGTCCAAAATCTACAACTTTTGTCATAAAATAATTCTCTCCCTTAGTGGAAGGAATCAACTTTTATATGTTAGAATGTATATAGAATATATATTGGTTGATTCCAACCTTATTATGAAAAACCGCCTCGCCGACCAAAGCTTGGGCGGTTTTTCTCGTTTATATGTCTTTCTATATAATAACATGAAATCCTTTGCTAAAGGTTTCCATCTGTTAAAAATCAATTCCCTTTTTCACCATTATCACGCCTATCTTTCCATATCAAAACCTTGAGATCTGCTCATTTCCCTCTTATGTTCACGTTCAAATTGATTATCTATTCCCTTGCTACCCAATTCATTTTTAATAAGCCCTCTAAACGCATTAAATTGCCCCGCAAGGGTCTTTTTCGTATTTCGATATAAAACCCTTATATTTGTCTTTAAATCTTTTATATGAGCCTCTAACAAGCCTATTTTCTTGTTTAATCTTTCATTTTCTTTTCCTAATTCATAATTTTCTTGATGAGATTCTGTTAAACCATTAAAAATCTCTTTATTTTCTTCTTTGAGATTGTTCATTTGTACTCGTAAACTCTCGTTTTCTTGCACAAAGTCTGTTTTTCTCAAACGCTTATAATCCTGTTTAATCTTAACTGCTGCATTCACTTGTTTTGTTAATTCTTGATATTGTTCTGGTGATAACACATAATTTCTTGTCTGTTTCTTCGTGATTTCAGCTTTTCCAAACATCTTATCCTGTACTTCTGTTATTACTTCTTTACGCAAAAATGGAATTTTAACAGGTTCATTTGGTAA
>NZ_CATKPV010000112.1:0-1960 GCF_949768135.1 Bacillus sp. IT-79MI2
TATTTGCGACTCCCTTATGTTAACACTTTCATGTTTCAATGTCAACTAAGTTTTTCATTTCGTTTGTCGCGTTCTGCGTTGTTGCTATCGGCGACTCGTATAATACTACACTTATATATTGAAATAGTCAATGGATTTTATATAAAAAATTGTTTTTTATCTCTTTTATAGATAAACACTCACAAATCATTAATCTTTTGTTCATACACCCTTTCCATTCCTATAGATTCAGTACCCCTAAAAGGGAAAAAAGTAAAACTATTTATCCCTACTAGACATTATAAATGCGTACTCAAGGAGCCTTCATTCTATTTCAGAGTCAAAAGAATAGTAATACTTCATTAGCAATTTGTTTTTTATCAAATAATTTTACTTCAAACATCCCTGGATTATCATCCCTTTGTTCATTATTATAAATACAGTATATAAATGTATAATTTAGTATTGTATTACACAGGTTCCCTAATCTTCCTGTATGCTCCTCTAAACCAACTAAAAAGAGAGCATGCCATTCGATGCATCCCCCCTTTCATATTCTGGCATTAATATGTTTTGTACTTCCTATCTTCTTTAGTTTGTCGATCAACGGATTTCATTAGAGCACTTAATTTACCTTTATCCGCCCAGATAACCCCAAATAAAACTAGACATCCTCCTATTAATATCTTCCATGTTAAAGATTCTTTTAATAAAATAACCGAAGCAATAATACTTATGAGTGGTAAAGCATTTAAATACAATCCACTTACTGATGCCGAAACTCCTTCTAGCGCCTTATTCCAAAACCAATAAGCTAGGATTGTTGCACAAACAACAAGGTATGTAAAACTAAGCCCTGTCTTCCATGTTTCTATTTGAGGTAGACCATAATAAAAAGTTTCGATAACTGCAAAGGGGAATAGAATGATTGCCCCTATGATTAATGTTAATGTTGTAAATACTTCGTTTGATAGATTCTTTTCTTGTTTTGGTCTTTTTAATAATATTGTATAGAAAGCAAATAAAAAAGTACTTAATAAAATAAGTATGTCCCCAACTAGAGAAGCGCTTTGATTATCATTACCAGATGGAATGGTAATACATATTACTCCTATAAAACCTAATATAATTCCAATCCAATAGTTTAACTGAATCTTTTCTTTTAAAAACAGTGCCGAGAAAATAATTGTAACTAAAGGTAAAGCAGCATCAATGATGCTAACATATAATCCACTTGTTAAAGAAATCCCATACGAGGTAAACATAAAATATCCCGCCACACCAGTAAAAGATAATACGCTTATTCTTTTCCACGGAACATCCCTATTAACAATACTTTTTCGTAGCTGCTGAAAAGAAAACAATAGACATATCCCGCCAGCAAAGCAAAGACGAAGAAATAATAGGGTGAATGGCTGAATTGACTCTAACGCCCATTTTGTCGGAGCAATTGCTATCCCCCATAGTATAATCGCAATTAATAGCATACTTATTCCTTTAATGTTTTTCTCCCCTTTTCATATATGTCTCTTCATACCATATGTAGACCTATTTACTTTGTACCATATAATAAAGAGAATAAAGATCATTACTCAATTTTTGTGCGATTCCAATACAGTAAACCTTAAATCCTCGCGTATAATCGAATAAACAAAAATTAATTTCCTATTCTCTTTCACGGTAAGCAGAACAATATTCACCAGCAGTTTTAGCCGCTACTTCAACTAATTTATGAACAAGTCCATCCCAAACAGTAACTGTACATAAAGATACCCATTCAATGTTTCCTCTAACAAGGTGAAAAGAATCGCAATCATTTCATGTGGTTACCAAAACTTCACTGTACACTATATTTTAATTTCTGTAATTTTGAATAAAAAAATGATATCTAACATGTCCTTTTCCCTTGGCTTTTGTATAAGTCTTTCCATAAAAGTCCCATTGGAATTTTTTCTTCGATCACTCGCTTATTATGTAAATG
>NZ_CATKPV010000113.1:0-1661 GCF_949768135.1 Bacillus sp. IT-79MI2
CATGCCCATCAACTTAAGAACGGAAACAAAATGAACTTTCGTTCAAATAAACTAAAAAACTCTTAAAACACTTTTTCTCCTTAAAAATGAGCATGCCAAATAACCCTAGGTAGGTATTATTTTTAAAGATTATGCAGCTTTCTTTTGTTTTCTAAATCCACTATACTCATAGATAACACCCATAATATCAAAGACTGTCTTCTTCTCATATCGATGAGATTTCCGCCCGTTTTTCTGTAGTAGGTGGAATAGGCGGATTAGAATCTTTGTTACTTCTTGGGTGTTTTTCTGTATAGCTTGATACAGAAGATATAAATAATCTTGGATCATCCCTATTGCCTTATATTCGCTTAATTCTCTTTTCTTCTTTTGTAAAAGAAGTTGACGCATTTTAAACATAGTAGAGGAGCACAGGAAAATAGCGATTAGCTTTCCATATAGTTGGCACTCTAATCGTTCTTGTTTTACATTACGGTAATGATCTATTTTGAAGAGTGATTTCCACGTTTTAAAGACAATCTCTATTTGCCAACGCAAAGTATATAACTCATGTACCTGTTCCATCGGAACCCATTCCCAAGGTGTATTTGTCACGTACACGTTTAATCCCGCTACAACTTTACTTTTCTCTGAGTACGTTCTATTTTTGGATTTTTCTTTTTCCGCGATCTTCGCTCGTCGTTTTTGAAGTTGTTTTTCTGTTAATCGATTAAAAATAACACGCGCAAACAGTTGTTGTTTATCACCAATATAGGCATGTTTTAATTCAAATGTTTCTCCGGGCTGTAGTTGGTTTAGAAGCTGTTTCACATCGATTTGTATGTATTCCGATTGTTTCTTAATAGCACCATTTTTAAAGTATTCTGGATCTGGATTTTTCACATATACATTCGTATTTAATTTTAAACGAGAAATATAGTATGTACCTCGTTGATCCATTTGATCTAAGTCTTCCAATGAAAAATAACCCAAATCTCGAATACATAAATCTCCTGGTCGTAAGGTATCTAAGCACTCCGTACCAAATGTTTTGTCATTATTTTTCCCTGGTCCAACTTGAAAGTTAAGAAATTCCCCACTGTGCAGATCATATTCTAATTGAATTTTGATTCCGGCTGTTTGGGCACATCCTCCAGAGCCTGGATATGTATTCTCTAAAGCATTTGGCACTTGAAATATGGTGGCATCTAGGATACGAATTCGTTGAAAATAAGAGAAAAGATGGTTAGAAATTTGTGTTTGTTCACAGACTTTTTGTTGTAACAGTAAAGAAAAAATATGTTGTAAAAATAAAACTGCCTTTGTATTTAAGCGTTTATTTAAGCCCTCAGGGCTAAGTAAAGTGCCTGTCGCAGCATGAAGCCTACTACATAATCGGACTAAGGCATCACTTGCGACTCGTTGACTAACCCAGATACAAATGGTGGCTAAGTCTGAGCCAGAAAACTTACGTTTTCGCTTTACAAACCCAAGTTCTCTTGCAAGTTCTTCTAAAAATACAGGTGTCACATATCGTTGTAATTCCTCTGCAAATGGTTGTAGTTCATCTTGAATCGAGAGATTCATCAAAAAACGTCATCCTTTCTAATCTAGCTTATTTAGAAAGGATAACGTTTTTTTGGTACTTGAGGGTATTAAAATCTCTTAAGTTGATGGGCATG
>NZ_CATKPV010000115.1:0-1567 GCF_949768135.1 Bacillus sp. IT-79MI2
TAATTAGTAAACTTTTTATTTTCTTTTTCACGCAATTGCTTATTTTCTTCTTCAAGCTCTTTATTCTTTTTCTCTAACTTTTCAATTCTTCTTTTAAGAGAAACGATGACGGCATTTTGATTGTTCTCGTCCTGTTTAATCCTAGAGTCCACAAATGCTTTTTCTTGTTGATTTCGCAAGAAATTGAGGCGTTCTTTGAGCTCTGTATGGTTATACAGTGTGGCTTTACTCACTCCGGCTTCTTCTGCCACACTATTGAAGTTAATTGCTTTAGAGCTCTTGGTTAGACGTTTTATAGCTTCCTCAACCTTAGCTATAGTTGTCTGTTTCCTTTTTTCGTGTAGCTTCCTCAGCTGCTCTTCACAGTCGAAATTTGCTTAGCGTATGTTTTCGTTAAAATGTGGGTGGGACCCCATACCCATCAAGCTAAGACTAAGTGAAACTCCGTTCAACTAGATTTTTTCTTTTTTCTAAAGAATTTATATCAGCTGTCTCAAAATCTGCATACGAAATAAACCCTAACGGGTTTCACTTTTTTGAATTAAGCGGCTTGATTTTCAGACATGGTACAATTGTAAACGACACCTAATATATCAAAGACCGTTTTTTTCTCATATCGATGAGATTTCCGCCCGTTTTGCTGCAGGAGATTGAACAGGCGAAGTAACACCTTTGATAGCTCTTGGGTGTTTTTTTGTATAGTTTGGAATAGAAGAAGAAAATAGTCTTTAATCATATATATGGCTCTATACTCACTAAGCTCTCGTTTTTTCTTCATGAGGAGCAATTGGCGCATTTGAAACATGATAGAAGAACAGAGTAGAATGGCAATCAATTGACCATATAAATGGCACTCCAATCGTTCTGGTTTTATCTTTTTACAATGATGAATTTGAAAGAATGACTTCCACGTTTTAAATAAAATTTCGATTTGCCAACGCAATGAATACCAGTCATGTACCTGTCCCATCGGGACAATATCTGTAGGGGTGTTTGTCATATATACATTGATACCACTAAGTCGTTTACTACGAGGAGAATACTTCATTCCTTTCTTTTTCTCTCGAACAGCTTGATCTTGTAGACGTTTTTTTTGCTGTTCTTCTGTAAGTCGATGAACAATCACACGAGTTGGTACTTTATCAATCATACCCACATAAGCATCAGCTATTTCACATGTTTGTCCTGGTTGAAGAGAGTTCATTAACGTCTCCATATCTATCTGTATATACTCTGTTCCTTTCTTAATTTTTCCATCTTGAAAATAATCAGGGTTAGGATTCTTTTGATACATACGTGTATTCGACTTGATACGAGAGATATAGTAGGCCTCTTTATCTTGTATATATTGAAGGTCTTTTAAATGAAAATAACCTAAATCTCGGATACATAAATCATTTGCTGTCACAGTTGGGGCACACAGAGAGCCGTAAGTGCGATCGTGTTGTTTACCTGGACCTGTATGAATATGTAGGAACTGTCCACTTAACAAATCATACTCAAGTTGAATTTTTATCCCAGCTGTATGGCTGCATCCTCCTGCACCTGGATAAAACGATGAAAATAT
>NZ_CATKPV010000116.1:0-1523 GCF_949768135.1 Bacillus sp. IT-79MI2
ATGCCCATCAACTTAAGAAAACAAGTTGCCCCCAAAACGATAAAAATGAACTTCGGTGCTATAAAAAATACAAAATTTCCATTTAGGAGGTACTTTAAAAACTTAACTTGATGGCGATGGGGTGAGTCCCCTAATATAAATAAGAAATTGGGATGAAATAAATAATTTTCTTTATTATCAAGAACTAAATAAAAAAGTAAAATAAAAGAATATTAATTATAAAATTCTTCAATTCTGTCCAACCATTCATTTACTAGAGCGTTAAAAAGTTGTGGTTGCTCTATTTGTAAATTATGACCAGCTGTATCCAATACTGAAAATGTTCCTCTCGGATATTTATGTAAAATGTTAAGTGCATCTTTATATCCAACAGAAGCGTCTTGTCTTCCTAAAAGAAATACACTTGGTTTATCAAAATTAGACTGATCGACTTTAAATGAAAACTCATATTTATTCCTAACTCTATTTAAAAACTTTTCATCTGCAATTTTACAACCTGCAACAATTTCATTTTTATAACGCAACCAATTATACTCATCAAGTACAACTTGATTACTTTTGAAATGTTCTAATTCCTCTTTCGATAAACTTTCAATAAATTTATCATCTGTTTTCAAGATTTTATGTTTCTCAACTGCTCTATCTTCGTTTAGAGGAATAATAACAGGACATATAAATGCCGCTCCGAGTATTCGTTCTTTTTGTTTTTCGATAAGTCCTCTAGCTATATATCCGCCATAAGATTCACCCGCAATTATGTATTCTTGTTCAGGGAGAACTGCTTGAATAAAATCTAAAACAGCAGTCAACATTTCATCAGAGCTACTTATTTCGTCATAGTTTTTGGTTACTCCCATTCCAGGTAGATCAATATAAATACGTCGCCATCCAGCTCTCTTAGTAAATATAGGTTCCATACAACCACTCATTAATCGATGATCAGGTGTATAGCCATGTATCATTAAAATTGGTTTTCCTTTCCCTATATCTTCATAGTAAATGTCGGCTTGTCCAACCTTGCAATATGGCATATTGAATCCTTCTTTCTTGAAAATTTCAAATATTAGAGAGAATATTCCCTCAAATTTAAATATACAATAAGGCAATTGAAGATTCCAGTTATTTGGAACGGAACCCTTATTCTGCAAAATTACCCTTTAATAAATTAAACCGGTTAACGAGAGCTCACCCCATCGTTAGCAAGCTAATAAAATAAAATTCCCTTAAAATGAAAAAATACGCTATTCTTCCTGTAGAATCATAGGAAAGGATGGCGTTTTTGTATGTCTATTTCTGTATCTGATGAATTACAACTATTTGCTCAAGAGATTCAAAGTTTTTTATCTCCAAATACCTTACGGGATCTTGCTAGAGATGTTGGTTTTGTACAACGAGCCAGTAAGTACCAAGCAAAAGATTTAGTAGCTTTATGTGTATGGGTGAGCCACAATATCGCTACAACTTCTTTAGCTCAGTTATCTAGCTGTTTAGAAGCATCCACAGAAGTACTCATCAGTCCGGAA
>NZ_CATKPV010000117.1:0-186306 GCF_949768135.1 Bacillus sp. IT-79MI2
CATAACGTGTTGAGGTTTTTTTCTATTTGGTTGTTCTACATATATCTCATCAAGGGAACTATCTTTGCCCCACTTTTGTCCATGTTAAATTCTTACCCCACATAAGCATCATATTTGCCTTGTTCATTCTCAATGATTTTAGGAATAATAAGAAAATACATATTGGCTGTGATTTCAATGCTTTTATGACCTAATCGTTCTGTATATATTGTCGTTAATATGAGGCGTTGCTTCTTTCTGACAAAAGGAATCACGAAGAGGACGCGTGATTCCTTGTATTTGTAACTTATATAGTTTAAATGAAATGTTTGTTTGGGAATGAAATGGATTACATATAACTTATTTAGAGGGAATAATGTTGGAAGGAATAAAATGTTTCGAGTTAATAGGCATAAGAGCAAACTTATATTCACCCTGAAAGAACAACGTGGTCTATAAAAATTGTTATTTTCTTTTTTTAAGACTGCGAGTATTGTTTAATTTGGTTAATACATAAATTTCTCATCTTTGCACTGGAGTACGTATTGTAATTTTTATACCAATCTACCGTATAGTCTAAGGTCTGTTGGAGGGACCATTTTGGTTCCCAATTGAGCTTGAATTTCGCTTTACTTATATCAAGGTTTAGGAATGTTGCCTCATGAAATTCTTCTTGATGTACATTTGATGATATCCAATTCCCACATCCCCAAGTCTTTATTATACCGGTAACAAGTTCTTTTACTGAGGCAATATTATTTAATTTTGGACCAAAGTTCCATGCACCAGAAAAAAGGATACCATCTATTAAAATTTTTTCTGTTAGAAGTAAATATCCATTTAAGGGTTCGAGTACATGTTGCCAAGGTCTTATTGCATTAGTATTTCTAATAAAGATTTCTTGATTTGATTCCAATGCTCGTATACAATCAGGAATAATCCTGTCTATTGACCAATCCCCTCCGCCAATTACATTGCCAGCTCGAACACTTGCGATTATTTTTTTATGATGCTCATATTTTTTTTCTGGAAAGTAAGAATTACGGTAGGAAGAAATTAAAAGTTCACAGCATCCTTTGCTAGAGCTATAAAGGTCATATCCGCCTATTGGGTCATTTTCGCGATATCCCCAAACCCATTCACTGTTCTCATAACATTTGTCACTTGTAACTATAATTCCTACTTTAGTTGATTCATGTAAACGAATTGCCTCTAATATATTCATTGTTCCCATAACATTTATATCATACGTGTCTCTAGGATAATCATAGGAATATTTAACAAGTGGTTGTGCGGCTAAATGAAATACAATCTCAGGTTTATATTCTTTGAAAACCTTATTTAATTTATTAAAGTCTCTAATATCCCCACGAATATCAATTATGTCGTTTTGAAGATTTGTTAACATAAAATTATCTTTTTTATTTTTAGGATCTAAAGAATATCCAATTACAGTCGCACCTAATTCTTTTAACCATATGGATAGCCAAGAGCCTTTAAAGCCAGTGTGACCTGTAATTAAAATCTTTTTTCCATGAAATACATTATTAAAGCTATTATTTAACAATTGATTCACACCTTAGAAATAGATTTTCATACATTCAGATATAGATGTGCATTATGTTTATACCAATTAACAGTTTTAATAATACCTTCTTCAATACTTATGCGTGGTTCCCAGGAGAGCATACTTTTAATTTTATTAATATTCGGTTTAGAAATCGTTCGTTCATTAGTTCTATAGGATAATGCACCATAATTGGGTCTGTTATTTGTCTGCAAGTGTTTAAAGAGTAATTCCACATAATGTTTTAAAGAGTAAATTTCGCCACTTCCAATATTAAAAATCTCATTTCGTATAGAATTATTTTCAATTGTTAGCATACAAGCATCTATAATATTATCTATATAGCAGTAATCTCTTAATTGATTACATAAGGTTAAATCTACAGTTCTATTCTGCAATACTTGTAAAATAATATAACAAAAAATTTTATGTGGTTCTTCACCTTCTCCAAATATTCCAAAGGGTCTTAAGGTTATAAGATTAGTATTATTTTCAGCAGCAATTTGGTGAGCAAGTATAGTGGCTGCCGCTTTGCTACTTCCATAAATATCTATTGGTGTTAGTGCCATACCTTCATGAATAGAGTCTGTTTTATTTCCATACTCAGAACTACTTCCAATATTAATAATCTTTTTGCAATCTATAGATTTTGCTGCTTGAATAATATTAATTGTACCTAAAACATTTGTTTCAATGGCATTCATGTAATCTGTATGAGCTGAATTTACCCCATATGCAGCAAGATGAAAAATATAATCGGGACAAATTTGTTTTATAATATTTTGAACTTTCATTTTATCGCGTATATCTACTTCATACAGTTTAATACTTTTTGATACGTCTTTAAGACGCCAAGGGTTCGATGATTCTCTTGTCAAAATAACGATTTTTGCTTGTAATCTTAATAATCTTCGTACTAAATGAGAACCAATAAAACCGTATCCGCCAGTGATAAGAAACGTTTTATTTTCAAAATGATCAATCGTATTCATAGAATTTCATTCGTCTCCTTGAAAAAATTTTTAGGTAAAGGGGATAAATAATTTTACTTAGAAAGTTTTGTAGTAATTGGGGAATAATACCATTTATATAAAAGAGAGAACGGATTTCATCTGAAATGCGATGTAGGGTATTGAAAATAGTTTTTTACTGAGGACTTATCTAATTGTCCAGCAAATAAAGGGGTAAGAGAAAAAACATTTTGAAGTATGCGACATGTATTTTTTATTTTTTCGATATAAGGGATATATATATATTCTAAAATTGATTGATCAATTTCTACATGTTCTTGTTTCCATAAATCAAATTCATTTGGATTAATAATTTTCATACTCCCAAAGTGGAAAGTGATTAATTCATCTTGGTCTATAAAAATCTTACTTTCTGTTTTTGTTATAGAAGAATGATTATTTAAAATTAGATTCCAAGGTGCAGTGTTAATACCCTTTTGAGTCATGATTTTGATATTAGAAAATAAATCAGGGATGTGATTTAAATATTTTTGATCTCCCCATCTATTCATCTCAATATCATATACATCCTTGCAATATTCTAGGCACTTATCTTTCCACCATGTTAAAATATCTTTACTGTTTTGATCATTTTTAAATCCTATTAGGCCCGCCTGATACATACCATGTACATTTTCCAGTTCAGTAGTACCTCTCTGTGGACAAAGAAATACAGAGTACTTCCACCATTCATCTAGAATTATATTAGATTTTGCAAAGAAAAACATATCTGCATCACAGTATATAATGTGATCAACTTCAGAATAATGATTAAGAATATGGAGGCATAGAGGGGCTTTTAACGTCCAACAGTATTCCTGTAAACTTCTTTCATTTTTTATATTTAAGAGTTCTTGATTTTCTATGTCTTTCACATGAATCAGTATAGCATGCTTCAATTTTAGATTTGTTAAAATTTGATAAGTTAAATTATCCATACAACAGATCCATACAGTAAAATTTGTGCCATGGCTTTCAAGTGAATAATAACAAGTCAGACCTTGAATTAAACGTTTTTGACTTATAATCATTGAGTAATTCATAAAATGATTTGATTGATTCATTTTTCTTCTTAATTGTGAATCTTTATATAAAGTTTGCGCTTCATTTATATCTTTAACACTTAATAGTCGCTTTGCTGTTTCACCTAATTTTTCTGTTGATTTTTTGAGAGTAAACTGAATTTGTTCTAAATAGGGGGTATAGATATGGTTTAATATATTATTTGGTATTGAGATTTCACCTAAAGACCAAAGGTCAAAATCCTTTTCATTGAAAATGGTAATGCAAGCAAAATGATATACAACTAGTTTATCTGTTTCGATGTATACCTCACTTTGATTTTTATCAATTTTATAATTGTTATTATAAATACAATTCCATGGTGCAGCATTTATACCTAGATTTCTGGAGATTTTTACTTTTGGAAAATAAATAGGAATAAAATCTAAATATTTTTGGTCACCAAATCTTCCATTATCAGGATTAGCACTACACCAATCTAAGCATTTATCTTTCCACCATCGTACGCTTTTTAATCCGTAGAAATCGTTTTTAAATCCAATTAACCCAGCTTGATATTTCCCATATTTTTCTTCTACCCAGTCACGGTCTCTCTGCGGACAAAGATAAATAGAATTGTCACCCCATTCTTCAAATATCGTATTAGGATCAGAGAAGAAATATAAATCACTATCGCAATAAAGAACAGATGGCAAATCATAATTTACCAATAAATATTCAATAAGTACGGACTTTAAAGTCCAACAATATTCATTGACTGTCCTATTTCGTTTAATGGCTTTCAAATTTGCATCCTCTATATCATCGACCTGTAAGAGATTTACATTATTCAAGTTCATTTCTTTCAATACTGAATACGCAAATGAATCTATACAACAAATCCATAATGTGAATCTTTGTGAATTTTGTATTAAAGATTGTCGCAAGGCAATTGTTTTTAAGACATATTCTGTTCCAACAATGGCACAAAAATGATTTCCGGAGTGGGGCTGTTTATTATAAAATAGAGGGTTGATTTTTTTGATTGTAGATTTTTTAGAATGATTTATATCAGGAGCATCTGAAGTATCTGGGGATAACAGAACATCTTTTTCTATTTTAGAGGGAATATAAAGGCGCGGGTAACTTTCCTTTCTATCGTTAAAATTCAATGTTCATTCATTCCTTTCAACTATTTTTGTTAGGGTTCCAGCTTTCATTTGCGTCTTTAAGATCTTTAGGTGTATCAACGCTAATCCAAAAATCATTGTGCTCATAAACTGAAAGTTCCTTGTTTTTTATTAAATTAAGTAGAGGTTCCTCTTCAAGCATACAATCATTATCATTCAAATAATTAAATATTCCTTTATTAAATACAAAAAAGCCTCCATTTATTACAGTATTAAGTAGGGGTTTTTCCTTAAAATCTATAGCAATCCCATTTTCAACCTGTAATAAACCATATTGACTATTTTTTTTAATGCCAGTTAATGTTGCAGTTTTCCCTTTGTCTTTATGAAATTTTATAAGTTCATTAATATTTATCTTTGCTAATCCGTCACCATAAGTTAATAAAAATATCTCATCCTGTATATGCTTTTCAAGTTTTTTTAATCTGGTTCCGGTCATTGTTTCAAGCCCTGTATCTATAAATTTTATATTCCACTGTTTTGGTTCTTCAAGCAACTGGTAATGATTATTCCTTAAATCTAAATTAAAATCATGTTCTTTCCATATATAGTCCATGAAATATTCTTTGATTTTTTCACCTCCATATCCCAATGGTAGGATGAATTCATAATGCCCAAACCTGCTATACCAATCCATTATATGCCAAATGAGAGGTTTTTCTTGAACTTGAACTAGTGGTTTAGGAATATCTTTGAGAATCCCTTGCATCCTCAGGCCTTTTCCACCACACAAAATTATGACTTTCATAACATATTTGCCACCCTTCTGTTTATATAACTAATTTAAACTATGTGGTACATATATAACTTGTATCCACGTATGTACGGACATTTATAAAAAAAATGAAAATTTTAAAATATGGATTTACCGAATAGTTATGACTTACTCAGACTACTTAAAACAATCTTACTAAAATATGATTCTTTACTAAGAGTCTCGGCCTTTTGACATATAACAGTAATAATATGTACTTTAAATTACTTAATTATTCTTATTACTCAACAGTAAGCAAATAGGGAACTAATAGGTATTAATTTTGATTTTAAGCATATAAGTTTAGAAAGTTTATCTTGGTGGCCAAGGAGTGAGCAGAGTGAACAGGGTAGGAAAAGATGATTTTGTTTCAGGATTTGTACCTAATCATAATCATGGTTCTGTTGATTATACATCTGTTGAGGCGGGGCATGTACATCAATGTTTAGATGTAACCTCTCCGCCAATTTCGGTACAGGACGGAGGACATATACACTATACAGAAGGATATGTAGTATTCGAAGATGGACATACGCATTATTATAAGGCGCACTCAGGGCCAGCTATTCCCGTTGGAAATGGGATGCATGTCCATTATTACGATTTTTATACAACAGAAGATAATGGACATAAACATCGTATTAGGGGAGTGGACCAGCCTGCGCCAGGTAATAAATAAAAAGATATTTTTTAAAAGGAAAACTCACGTCCTAATGAAATGTGAGTTTTTTATTTGTAAGTATCTTTTCTTTACAAAACACTAGATTTACAGTTCTTAATGATGCAGTTTAAGTATGATGGGTATCGTCTATTCATATACATGGTGTAGTAGTGAAATTTTCACAAATGAAGTGGGATTTTAATGACTAACGGACAACAACCAATTCCTGATCATTTTGTCATGGATAAGCAAAGGGCTATGCTGCTTCCGTCGGAATTGAAAGCTGCGCCTTCTGAATCATTAACTGAACAATTATTTATTGAACGCTCTTTAACTGAAAATCGATTTTGGTTACGGATTATGAAGGAACATGCACTTTTTCTTGGTGAAGGATTTAATCGGAAAGCTAAATAAAGATAGTGAAAATGCCACAGTTGAATTGAGAAATTTCAAAAAGGCGGGATTGGAACTTATTCAAACATGCCAAATTCGAAATGTAATTAATCCATTACTAGCTGATCATGTTACAAGAGAAGCTGAGCATTTCTAATTTATGATTCATGTGTTGGAAGAAAGGTTGAAACAAAAACAAATGCAACAATCGATGGAATGAGTGCTTTGTTATCATGATGGATACATACTAGAGTATTCATTTGTTAAAAAAGTCCATTTGATGGTGCGCTTTTTTATCATGCAACAACTCAGGTCATTTTCATCATGAAAAGGTCGGTAATTCTTGTACTAAGGAATGATCGGTCTTTTCTACTCTTACATTACAAACCATGTATGAGGAATATTATTTTTTCTTTTTATATGGGAATTATAGATAAAAAAGGATGGTGAAAATATGACAATTGATCGAATTTGTACAATTGGACCGGCGAGTAATAATAAGGATACTTTGTCTCAGTTAATAAGAAATGGTATGAATATTATCCGCCTTAATTTATCGCATGGTTCCCATGAAAGCCATAAGGAAATAATTCAATTAGTAAAATCTTTAGATGATTCCATCAAAATTTTAGGGGATTTACAAGGGCCCAAGATAAGATTGGGAGTTATTGAAGAAAATGCAGTTACTCTTCAAGCAGGAGATACTTTTACTTTATACATTCATTCTATTTCTGGAAACAAAGAAGAAGCAAGTGTTGATTATCCAGGGATTATTAATGACGTGAAAGTTGGAAATAGAATTCTTATTAATGATGGACAAGTTGAGTTAACGGTTGAAAAGATAAGCGAGGATAAAATAGAAACAAAAGTAAAGGTAGGTGGCGATATAGCTTCTCATAAGGGGGTGAATTTACCAGGTACAATTGTTAGCTTACCAGCTATTACAGAGAAGGATAAAAAAGATATTCAGTTTCTTTTAAGTGAGAACGTTGATTTTATTGCATGCTCATTTGTTAGAAAACCTTCTCATATACAGGAAATCCGGAACTTTATCCGCCTAAAAAATGAAACTTCACCAAATCTAATTGCTAAGGTGGAAACGATGGAGGCCATCGAGAATTTTCAGGAGATATGTAAAGAAGTGGAGGGTATTATGATTGCCAGGGGCGATTTAGGTGTAGAATTACCGTACCAATTTATTCCGCTTTTACAAAAAATGATGATTCATGAGTGTAATCGCACAAATACATATGTGATTACGGCAACGCAAATGCTTCAATCCATGGTGGATTATTCTATTCCTACAAGAGCTGAGGTGACTGATGTATTTCAAGCTGTATTGGATGGAACGAATGCTGTTATGCTTTCTGCTGAAAGTGCATCAGGTGATCATCCGATTGAAAGTATTAAAACATTGCGTCTAGTTTCTGAGTTTGCTGAGCGTGTAAAAAAAGATGCCCCCTTTGTTATGAAAGATGTGCTGGAATTATTACATAAATCCATTTAGTGTATAGAATTGTATGATATTATTTATCACGATTTCTCCATGTTTAGGTAAGGGGAATCGTGATTCTTTAATTTGTTTGGTATAAAGAAAAGAGAGGCGGAAAACGGTATTTTATTAAATAGATAACAAACAGTACCTTGTAATAAACAATAGCAAATGGTATATTATGGGTGACGCAAGTACCTTGCATTGAGTGGTACTGATTGGAAAGGAGGATTATCTTTGAACGTCCAGTTTAAAAAAGGTGTGCTAGAACTTTGTGTACTGGCACTTGTCAAACGAAAAGATTGCTACGGTTATGAGCTCGTTCAGCAAATCTCCAATAAATTTTTAATATCGGAAGGGTCTGTATATCCGTTATTACGTCGATTAACAAAAGAGGGCTATTTTCAAACATATTTAAAAGAATCAACAGAAGGGCCACCGCGTAAATATTATCAATTAACAAATCAAGGCGAAGAACAACTCCATTTACTTGTAACGGATTGGCGTGATTTTGCTAGAGGAGTACAAGAAATTATTGAAGAGGTGTAATGAGATGAACAAAGAACAGTTTCTTCGAGATCTATCAGGACATCTTAGAAAGCTATCAGAAGAAGAAAGACAGGATATTTTATACGATTATGAGGAGCATTTTCAGTTTGGATTAGAGGAAGGGAAGACAGAGGTAGAAATTATAAAAGGACTCGGTTCGCCAAAAGCAATTGCGAAAGAGATGTTGGCGTTATATCGTTTTGATGAGATGAAAAAGGATCCATCTGCTTCAAATATAACAAGAGCTGTAATGGCGGCAATTGGTCTTAGTTTATTAAATTTTATTCTTGTATTAGGTCCTTTAATCGCAATTATAAGTTTTATATTTGCACTTTGGATTGGTGGAGTTGCTAGCGTTGTGGCACCACTATTTGTAGTAATTAAAATCCTAACTGGTACTTTTTTGTGGCTTGAGGTATTCGTGTCTATTACGTTTGTTGGTGTTGGATTATTGTTATGTATAGGTGCCTACTACTGTACAAAATGGTTTAAAAATTTTTGTGTGCGCTATGTCAATTGGAATCTCAAAATGATTAGAGGGGAATAGATGAGATGAAAAAGATATTGTTAGTAGCGGTCGCTTGTATCATCATTGGGGTTGTTGGTATATCACAAACATATTCAAAAACAGTAGATGCGGCGGAAAAGGGAGAAACTGAAAGAGTTATAAAAAATGAAGCAATTAAAAATCTAGAAATTGATTTGGATGCTGGGGATGTTACAGTTCAAAAAGGGGATGATTCTTCTTTTTATATAAAACAATCAGGAAATACTACGAAGCAAAAAATGAGTATTGATGAAAAAGGAGATATATTAAAAGTTCAAGGTAAGATAAAAAAAGGAATTTCATTTGATTTTTCATTTTTATCTTTCGGATTTAAAACGCCAGGTGTAACAATTGTTGTTCCGGAGCGTTCCTATCAAGAAATAAAAGTAAGTTCATCTGCAGGTGAGATAACAGTAAATGATGTGAAAAGTGAACGTGTAGAAGCAACAACGCTTGGTGGAGATGTAGAAATAGAGCGGGTGACAGCGAAGAAAGTGGAAGGATCTTCAAAAGCGGGCGGAATTAAAATGAAAAAAGTAAGTGGAAAAGTTGTTGCGAAAACAACAAGTGGAGATGTGGACGTTATTGATCATGACTCTAAATATGATGTGGAAGCAAGCTCGACTGCAGGAGATGTTGATATTCGTCTACTTGAAAAGCCTCAGGATGCGACTGTAAGTGGGAAGACATTTGCCGGTGAAGTTAAGGTTTTCAAGGAAGAAGAAAGAAATGTAGTAGTAGGGAATGGGAGCGTAAAAATTAGCGGACAAACATCTGCTGGAGACGTGACAATTGAAGCGAATTAAAAAATAGACCAGTTAAACTGGTCTATTTTTTAATGTAAATCACGATATACACCGATTACTTTTCCAATAACAGAGACTTTATCTAAAATGATTGGCTCTAAAGAAGAGTTTTCGGGTTGTAAGCGGAAATGATCTTTTTCTTTGTAAAAACGTTTTACAGTTGCTTCATTATCTTCTGTTAAAGCAACAACGATTTCTCCATTGTATGCAGAATGTTGCTGACGAACAACAACTAAGTCTCCATCCAGAATACCCGCTTCAATCATACTATCTCCAGAGATTCGTAGCATAAACACCTGGTCTGCTCCAGCAACAACGCTTGCAGGAAGCGGGAAGTGTTCTTCTACACTTTCAACTGCTGTAATTGGTAAACCAGCTGTAACTTTTCCGACAATTGGGACTTGAACAACTGATTGTGTGTTTGTTTCGATTCTTACTTCTCCTAAAATTTCAATGGCTCTTGGTTTTGTTGGATCACGTCGAATATAACCTTTTTCTTCTAGACGTGATAAATGTCCGTGCACCGTAGAACTAGAAGCAAGGCCAACCGCTTGACCGATTTCGCGTACGGAAGGTGGATAACCTTTTTCTTGTACTTTTAGTTTAATGAAGTCGAGAATGTCTTGCTGGCGTTTTGTTAACTTTTCCATGTTTTTTAACACCTCGTTTTCTTTCGATTTTCTTACTTATAAGTATAACATGCAAAAAAACATTCTACAAACATAAGTTCGAACAAAAGGGCGATTTGTGATACACTAAAGGGAAAATTGAAATGAGGAAGAAGGTTTTAAAATGAATGCAATCATTTATGCCCGTGTAAGCACAACGAAAGAAGCGCAGGAAACTTCATTATCACGCCAAAAAGATGAATTATTGCATTTAGCTGAGCGGTATCAAATGAATGTTATAAAGGTGATTGAGGAGAAGGCAAGCGGCTATACGATTGAACGAGACGGTATATTAGAAGTGTTAGATATGATTCGAGATGAACAGGTCGATGTGCTTCTCATTCAAGATGAAACGCGGCTTGGAAGAGGGAATGCAAAAATTGCTTTAATGCACTGTTTACATAAAGAAGGAATACAAGTATATACACATACGCATAATGGTGAATTACAGCTTTCTGATTCGGATTCTATGGTGCTAGATATTATTGGTATAGTTGAAGAGTATCAGAGAAAGATTCATAATTTGAAGATTAAACGTGGAATGCAGAGAGCGGTAGAAAGAGGGTTTCGTCCAGAAAAAAACTTAAAAAACCGACATTTAAGTACAGGACGTGAAAAGAAAGAAGTGCCGATTGAAGAAATTGTACGTCTGCGTCGCAATGAATTAACATTTGAGGAAATTGCAGCAACGCTTCGTGGTTTTGGACACGATGTATCTAAAGCAACAGTACATCGCAGGTACGTGGAATACACGAAGCAATTGCTTGATAAACAAGACTAACTATTGTATGATAATAATCAGTTTTAAGTAGAAAGGGGATTCGAGATGCTAAGTCACGAACTCATTGAACGCATTAACTTCTTAGCGAAAAAAGCGAAAGCTGAAGGATTAACTGAAGAAGAACAACGTGAGCGCCAATCGCTCCGTGAACAATATTTAAAAGGATTTCGTCAAAATATGTTAAACGAATTAAAAGGCATTAAAGTCGTTAACGAAGAAGGTAAAGATATTACACCGGCGAAATTAAAAGCATTGAAAAAACAAGATAATACAAAGTTAAATTAAGAGGTGGGCGCAGCCCATCTTTTTTTGATTTTAATAGAATTGTTTATTTGATGACTTTCCAATTATGGTTGGTCTTTGCTTCAATTGTCCCCCGTTCTAATATGTAATTCGCGATAAGCTCAGACATATCAATTGGTATGTCTTTTATGATGGGTTTATTTTGATACATAAAATAATTTCCGCCACCACTTGCGCGATAATTATTCATGACTACGTCATATTCTTGATTAAAGCGAATGGGAGATCCGTTATATTCTAAGGAAACGACTCGTTCACCAACTGGTTTTGAAATGTTTAATATGTATGAAATTCCTTCCCACATATCGTAATTGTAATGCTGTGGTTTTGGTGTAGTGTAAGCGGGATTTACAATAATATCTCCCTCGGTATTTAATGTGAAATATTCAGCTGATAGTTCAAGAGCATCTTTAATATCTTTTCCTGTAATACGTATGACCTTTAATGTATTTGGATAAATATAATTCGATACAATATCTCTCATTGTAATTCGATTTGGAAAGCCAGAAGATTCATTATGAAATAGGCTTGTACAAGAAATGTTGACTCCAGCTACCTCCATTTGTACTTTGTTTATAAATTCAATAAAAGGATTGTCTTGTAAACGTGTTTGCATCGCAGTGTGAATTTGCATGTCACCAATAATGGTGCCGATTGGTTGATCTAGCCATTGTTGCGTTTGATTTTCGTAGTCAGATACAAGTGAAAGTGCTTTTTCGTCTGCTTGAACGCCTTTAACAGACAACAGTTCCGAATGACATTTTTTAATTATCCATCGATTTTTATTTTGTTCTAACTCCACTCGAACTTTTCCTAATGAATGGCCATTAGATCCGGGTTGTACAACTGTTACACCATTTACTTTCGTATTTGCAATAGAGCGATGTTGGTGACCTGTTAGTAATATATCAATACCATCTATTTCTTGGCACATCGCATATCCTTGATTCTCACCGGTTAAAATTTCTATTGGTTCTCCAGATTGTAAATCCCTTTCAAAGCCACCATGATATGCTACGACTAATAAGTCAGGTTGCTCTTGGTTATGAATGAGAGAAACCCATTTTTTTGTTGTTTCTAGTGCATCTTCAAATAGTAAATCTTTAATATGATGTGGCTGCTCCCAATTTGGGATGTAATGTGTTGTAACTCCCAAAATAGCGACTTTTATATTAGGATGTATGTGTTTAATGATATAGGGTTTCCTAAAATAAGGATCCTTTGTATGTTTATTTAAAATATTTGCAGATAGATAAGGCATATTCGCGTTTAATACAGCTTTGTTTAATACATCCATTCCATAGTTGAATTCGTGATTTCCGATAACGGCCGCATCATAACCAATGTAATTCGCGATAAGTGACATTGGGTTGTTTTTATGCTGTATATATTTAGCGTAGTGATAGGTGAATGGAGTTCCCTGTATAAAATCGCCGTTATCGATCGCAATTACATGTTCATGTTGGTTACGCTCTTGTGTGATACGTGTTGCAAGTTTGGCTAATCCTATTTCTGCATTTTCATTATTTTGATAGTGAATCGGATAGACTGTACCATGTACATCGCTTGTTAGTAGAATGTTTATATGAACAATGTTGTTCTTATTCAAGCTTATCAACCTTCTTTTTTTGTTATCTTATGATAAATCATAACAGATAATATAGGTTTGTTTTTTATTGAATGTTTAGAAAATCTAAAATTTATAAAGAAGAAAATGAAAATGTTTTCGGAGTATCGTATGATGACAGGAGGAGGGTATTGTGGCTTTGTAACATGAATTTGTATTTGTTTCAAATGAAAAAGGAGAGCTAAGTTCTGAAGATTTTTCTTGGCATGACAGGGAGTTTTTTTATAAAGATGGAATGGTTGTTGAAGAATGCGTGATATTCAGTGATGAAATTGTTTTGTATGTGTCAGATTTTTTACAGTGGATTCCAACATATAATCCTTTTAAGAAAGAGAAAGGGTTTGGTATCCATTATTGGTATTACAAAAATCGAGAAAGAGGGAGCAGAAATAGCGATCAACCTATTTCGCTCATTAGTCAATCTCTTTTCATTGGGACCTGAAAAAATAGAACTCACAGGCTCATTTCAATGGACGGTATGAACACCTTGTTTTTAATCGAGATATTCTTTGTACAGAGTTAGAGTCTTTAATTAGACTACTCTATAAAGTGAACGCAGGAGAAGGACACCTTTTGCATTTTGGAATTTAATTTTTTATCGAGCGTAGTGCTCAGACATAACAAATGTTAATTTTTTCTAAATAAAGCTGAAATAAAAGAAATAGCAATTGCTATAAATAAAGAAATAATGGCGATAAGTAACGAGAGGATTGCAATGAGACTATATAAATAACCTAATCCTTCACTTGTTATCATTACACCCCGATCAAAATACAGTATGCCAAACGTACCAATGGAGAGAATAAGTATGACAACACCTGGGATGTATTTATGGGGTGATTTTAATTTTACTGAAAGGTAAATAGAACTAATTGTAATAAGGGAAAAAACAATTAAAAAGGTGTAGGAAGCCACTTGTTCACTCATCATTTCTCCTCCCGCAGTTTTTATTTGATATATACGATGAAAATCAATATATATTCATTTCTATCTATATGTTGTGAATAAATGGTAAATAAAGGAGTGGTATGGAGGGGGGCAGAATATTTGCTAAATATTTTTATGAGCCACGTATGAAAATGCAGATAATTCCCTTTATTATCAATAAATGAATAATAAAAAAGTATAGCAGATTGAAACCCTATACATTGTGAAATTAAGTATGTTTTTTGAACAAATTCGAAAAAACATCAACATATTTGTCGATACATGTTGTATAATCTTGCGTGGGAAGCTATCATATAAATGTGTAAAACGTTTACTAATATAAGCGAAGGGAAGAATAGCATGTCACATTCAATCGAACAACTTTCTATCAACACGATTCGCACATTATCCATTGATGCGATTGAAAAAGCAAACTCTGGTCACCCAGGAATGCCAATGGGTGCAGCACCAATGGCTTATACATTATGGACTCAATTTATGAAACATAATCCAAATAACCCAACGTGGTTTAACCGCGATCGTTTCGTATTATCTGCAGGTCATGGTTCAATGTTATTATACAGCCTACTTCATCTATCTGGTTACGACGTAACAATGGATGATTTAAAGAACTTCCGTCAATGGGGAAGCAAAACTCCAGGACATCCTGAGTATGGTCACACAGCAGGCGTAGATGCAACAACTGGTCCGCTTGGACAAGGTATTTCGACAGCTGTTGGTATGGCAATGGCTGAGAGACATTTAGCAGCGAAGTATAACCGTGATGCATACAATGTAGTTGACCATTATACATACGCAATTTGCGGTGATGGCGATTTAATGGAAGGCGTTTCTGCTGAAGCATCTTCATTAGCTGCTCACTTAGGATTAGGTCGACTTGTTGTATTATACGATTCTAATGATATTTCATTAGATGGTGATTTAAATCGTTCATTCTCTGAAAGTGTAGAAGATCGTTATAAAGCATACGGTTGGCAAGTAATCCGTGTTGAGGATGGAAACGATGTTGCAGCAATTGCGAAAGCAATTGAGGAAGCGAAAACTGACGAAAAACGCCCAACGCTAATCGAAGTAAGAACAACAATCGGTTTCGGTTCTCCAAACAAATCAGGAAAATCAGCTTCACACGGTTCTCCACTAGGTGTAGACGAAACAAAATTAACAAAAGAAGCGTATGCTTGGACAGCTGAACAAGACTTCCATGTATCAGAAGAAGTATATGATAACTTCCGTAAAACGGTACAAGATGTTGGCGAAACAGCTCAAGCTGAGTGGAACACAATGCTTGGTGAATATGCACAAGCATATCCAGAATTAGCAAATGAATTACAAACAGCGATGAAGGGTCTTCTTCCAGAAGGTTGGGATCAAAACTTACCAACTTATGAATTAGGATCAAAAACAGCAACTCGTTCTTCTTCAGGTACTGTAATTAACGCGATTGCAGAAGCTGTACCATCATTCTTTGGCGGATCTGCAGACCTTGCTGGTTCTAACAAAACATACATGAATAACGAAAAAGACTTTACAAGAGCTGACTACAGCGGTAAAAATATTTGGTACGGTGTACGTGAGTTCGCAATGGGTGCAGCAATGAACGGTATCGCACTTCATGGCGGCTTAAAAACTTACGGTGGTACGTTCTTCGTATTCTCTGATTACTTACGTCCAGCAATCCGTCTTGCAGCGTTAATGCAATTACCTGTAACATATGTGTTTACACATGACAGCATCGCTGTTGGAGAAGATGGTCCAACGCATGAACCAGTTGAACAATTAGCAGCGCTTCGTGCAATGCCGAATGTATCTGTTATTCGTCCTGCTGATGGTAACGAATCTGTTGCAGCTTGGAAATTAGCGTTAGAATCTACAAACACACCAACTGCATTAGTCTTAACTCGTCAAGATCTTCCAACATTAGAAGGTGCAAAAGACGATACGTATGAAAAAGTAGCAAAAGGTGCATATGTCGTTTCTGCAAGCAAGAAAGAAACAGCTGATGTAATTTTACTTGCAACTGGTTCTGAAGTAAGCTTAGCAATTGAAGCGCAAAAAGCATTAGCAGAAGATGGTGTTGATGCAGCTGTTGTCAGCATGCCATCTATGGATCGCTTTGAAGCGCAATCTGCTGAATATAAAGAATCTGTATTACCAAAAGCAGTAACAAAACGTTTCGCAATTGAAATGGGTGCGACTTTCGGATGGCACCGTTACGTTGGTCTTGAAGGAGATGTACTAGGTATCGATACATTCGGTGCTTCTGCTCCTGGTGAAAAGATCATGGAAGAGTATGGATTCACTGTAGAAAATGTTGTTCGTAAAGTAAAAGAAATGCTTTAATGGTTTGTGAAAAATCTCTCCGGCATGGAGAGATTTTTCTATGTAAATGAGTTTATTCGACAGAAAAAGTTTTTTCTTTCTCCGTAGTCAGACAATCATTGCATATTTTCTTCTATATAATGAAGAGAAAAGGTTGTCCAGAGCGGGAGGGAAAGTATGAAAACGTATGAATTGTATTTAATTCAAGAAGATATTGCGAAGGCATACTTTGGTCGGGAGTATTTGTTTTTTGATTTATTTGCTCGATTTTCAGAATCTGATTCCCTTTCGGAAAAGAAAGTGTTATATAAGCAGATGATGTATATTACGATGCCATTACAAGTAATGAGAATTCACCATAAATTAGAACAGGTTTTACGTAGTTTTGGGAAGTATAATAGAACACATCATACACACATGCTTTATACTGGGGCAGAATACGGCGAAATAACGGTGAAATCACAATATATTCAAATGAGTACATCCGGAAATGTATCGATGGAAACGACTTTCTTTGAGGTTCTCAGGAAATGCGAATTGACATTTTTAGCAATGGATTATGAAAATAAAAAGTATGGTTGGTTAAATCCTCTGAAACAAGCACGAACATATGTGTAAAAAATGTCGAATACAATCTTGTCTTATTGAAAAGGTTTTAGTACACTGTAAGGTAGACAACATGAAGGAGGAAAATATATGTCAATTTGGATAGTTGTTCTAGTGGGCGTATTAGCACTAGTAGCAGGCGTGGCGTTAGGATTTTTCATCGCCCGCAAATATATGATGAATTACTTACAAAAAAATCCACCAATCAATGAACAAATGTTAAAAATGATGATGATGCAAATGGGACAAAAACCATCCCAAAAGAAAATCAATCAAATGATGAGCGCAATGAACAAACAACAAATGAAATAAGCGCTAAAGGGGCACTCGATAAGAGTGCCCTTTTCTTTTGGAAAACTGTAGTGTTTAAAACTTTTAAAAATTCTGTATTTTTGATAAACTGAAAACATCGCTCATTTCAAGGGAGGGGGATATAATGAAGATATTTTTTAATTTAGCGTGGTTTTTTAAACAAGAAAAACGGGCGTACATAACGGGAATTATTTTGTTATTTGGTGTAGCACTTCTTGAGCTTGTTGCACCAAAAGTAATTGGAGTTGTTGTAGACCAAATTAATAACCAAACGCTAACATCTGAAAAGTTGTTACAATGGGTTGTTCTTTTAGTAGTTGTCGGGATTACAATGTATATATTACGTTACATATGGCGTATTATGATTTTTGGGTCTTCTTTAAAGCTCGCGCGCCAATTACGAAAGAAATTATATGAACATTTTACAAACATGAGTCCATCTTTTTATCAATCACATCGTACAGGGGACTTAATGGCCCATGCAACGAATGATATTCAAGCAATCCAACAGACAGCTGGAGCGGGCGTTTTGACGCTTGTTGATTCGTTAGCCGTAGGTGGATGCGTGCTAGTGGCTATGGGGTTTACGATTAGTTGGAAGTTAACATTGTTAAGTTTAATCCCAATGCCGATTGTAGCGATTTCAACTAATTATTATGGTACTTTATTACACAGACGTTTTCATAAAGCACAGCAAGCGTTTTCTGAGATCAATGATAAAGTACAAGAAAGTATGAGTGGAATGAAGGTGATTCGCTCAATTGGTCAAGAAAAGGAAGATTTACAAGCATTTCGAAAAAAGTCAGAAGATGTTGTGCATAAAAATATGTTAGTTGCGCGCATCGATTCATTATTTGATCCAACAATTTCTCTTATTGTCGGTTTTTCATTCTTAATCGCTGTGTGCTATGGATCACTATTAGTTGTTCGCGGAGAACTGACAGTTGGTGAGTTAATTACATTTACAACATATTTAGGGACGCTTGTTTGGCCGATGCTCGCATTTGGTTGGCTGTTTAATATTATGGAACGTGGTCGTGCTTCATATGACCGTGTGGAAAAAATATTATCTCAAACTTCAGATGTTGTGAGCAAAGATGGGGCGGTACATAAAGAGGCAAGCGGTGATATAACGTTTGCAATTGATGCATTTTCCTATAAGAAAAATGAAACTCTCCATTTAGAAGATATTCATTTCACACTGAAAAAGGGTGAAACATTAGGTATTGTTGGCCGCACTGGTGCAGGGAAAACGACATTGTTAAAATGTTTAATCAGGGAATATGATCATTTTAATGGATCGCTGCAAGTTGGTGGGAAAGATATTCGTGATATGACGCTGCATGGCATTCGATCTGCTATTTCGTATGTTCCTCAAGACCATTTCCTATTTTCAGCAAGTATAGGTGAAAATATTGCATTTGGAAAGGCTGATGCTACATATAAAGAAATTGCATGTGCTGCTGATATTGCTTGTATTCATGATGATATTGTTCAATTTCCAGAAGGATACGATACGGTAGTAGGGGAACGAGGAGTGTCTTTATCAGGTGGACAAAAACAAAGGATTTCTATTGCACGTGCTTTACTAACGAATGCTGAAATTTTAATTTTAGATGATTGTTTATCAGCAGTTGATGCAAAGACAGAAGAAACAATTTTAACAGCGCTGAAACGAGAAAGAGAGCAAAAAACAACGATTATTACAGCACATCGGTTAAGTGCTATTCAACATGCAAATCTTATTCTTGTTGTTGATGAAGGGAAAATTGTAGAGCGTGGTACACATGAACAACTAATGAGGCAAGAAGGTTGGTATAAAGAGATGTATGAAAGCCAGCAGTTAGAAGCGTTAGTTGAGAAGGGAGGCATATAATGGCTGAGAAAAAAAGAAGCGATTTATGGCGATTACTTTCTTATATGAAACCATATAAAGGCTTATTGTCACTAGCATTTCTATTTCTAGTTGGTGCAACTGTTACAGAAATGATGGGTCCGTTTTTAATTAAACAGTTTCTTGATGAACATTTAGTTCCGCGTAACTTTGAACAATCAGCACTTGTAACCTTATTTGTTGTATATATGATTGCTCATCTATTAAAGGTTTTATTTACGTATTTAAATTTATTATATTTCCAAAATATAGCTTTCAAAATTGTGCAAGATATGCGAGTGGAAGTGTATGAACATGTACAACGGTTGTCATTAAGCTTTTTTGACCGTACACCAATTGGTACCCTCGTATCTCGTATAACAAATGATACAGAAGCAATTAAAGATTTCTATGTGAGTGTGTTATCAACATTTGTAAAAAATGTAGTATTTTTAATTGGAATTTTAGTGGCTATGTTTTTACTTAATGTGAAACTTGCATTGTTTTCTCTTTTATTAATTCCAATTATGTTGACGATTATGACCATGTATCGCAGGAAAAGCTCTGTTTTTTATTTAGAACTTCGCAATCAATTAAGTATTTTAAATGCAAAGCTTAATGAATCGATTCAAGGGATGAACATTGTGCAAGTGTTTCGTCAAGAAAAACGGATGCGAAAAGAATTTGAAGAAGTGAATAATAAGCATTACAGTGCTGGGCGCCGTACGTTAAAATTAGATGCATTGTTTTTACGACCGGCAACAGATTTTGTTCATATTGTGGCGATTGCATTGGTGCTCGCATTATTTGGAATTGACGCTTTGAATAGTCCAGTTGAAGTTGGGGTATTATATGCTTTTGTTAACTATATTCATCGTTTTTTCCAACCTGTAAATGAAATGATGATGAAATTATCTTTCTTCCAACAAGCACTTGTTTCTTCATCACGTGTCTTTCATTTGATGGATGAAAAAGATTTAGCGCCTGTTCAACAAGGGAATGGAGAGCCGAAAGTACATGAAGGAGAAATTGAATTTAAAGATGTTACATTTTCATACGACGGAAAACGTGATGTTTTAAAAAATGTATCTTTTCATGTAAAACCTGGGCAAACAGTTGCTTTTGTTGGACATACTGGAAGTGGGAAAAGTACAATTATGAACTTGTTGATGCGGTTTTATGATATTAAAGCGGGTCATATTTTAATAGACGGTGTAAACTTAGAAAAGTTTGAAGAGAAGGAAATTCGAAAGAGAATTGGGCTCGTATTGCAAGATGCCTTCTTGTTTGCCGGAAATGTGAAACAAAACATTCGCATGTATAATGAAAGTATTACGGATGAAGAAATAAAAGAAGCAGCACGTTTTGTTCAAGCAAATACGTTTATTGAAAAGTTACCAGAACAGTATGATACAGAAGTAGTAGAAAGGGGAGCGGCATTCTCAAGTGGACAAAGGCAACTCATCGCGTTTGCTAGAACGATTGCGACAAATCCGAAAGTATTGGTATTAGATGAAGCAACGGCCAATATTGATACAGAAACGGAAGAGGCCATTCAAACAGCGTTGCAGCGTATGCGAAAAGGTAGAACAACAATTGCGATTGCACATCGCTTATCTACTATTCAAGATTCTGACCAAATCTTTGTTATGCATGATGGAGAAATTATAGAAAGAGGAACACATCAAGAGTTACTGAGTAAGCAAGGATTATATTACAATATGTATTTACTTCAGAATAAAGGAAGCCTTCAGAAAGCCTTGTAGTATTAAGGTTTTGAAGGCCTCTTTTTTATTCTTTTAAAAATGATCACATTGCTGTAATTTCTGTTATGCCTCACATACTGAATTCGTAGTGATACTCTGTTCTTTCGATACATACACCAAATTCTAAATCATCACCAACTAAAACAAAATCTTCAGCACCATTTAAGAACGTTGAAATTATTGATATTTCTTCTAAGTTATTAAATTGTTCATTTTCTAGTGGGTTTTTTAAATTCAGCATTATTACCGATATAGTGTGTGAGATTTTTGTTGAGAAACATTCGTATTTGTTATGAGTGAAAGGAATTAGGGAGCATAGGAAGAATATCGTTTATAAAGAATAAGAAGATGCTGTCAAACTATCATACTTATGAATTGAATAAATATGACTCTTAGAAACTTTAGAAGAAAATGAGATTTGGAAATAATAGCAGTTATTGTATTGCAACAGCATAGTAATCTATAAACTTTGCATCATCTTTCTGAAAAAAGGAGGGGTTATTATGCGAGCATTTAAAAGATGTATGGTGTTGATTACTGCATTTATTTTACTCGTTACTACTTTTGCTATTACAACTGCTGAGGCGAATGTTGTATCAACTTACAGAGAAGCACTTCCACCAAAAGAAACATTTACTCCGGGAGATTGGTTTTTAGGTGAGAAGCCTTTAAATTATGATGAAAATAGGTCCCCTATTGTTTTTGTACAAGGGAGAAATGGAAGTGCGGATAGTTGGTATGGAAAAACAGTTTATCATGATACAAATGATATGTATGATTATGCTTATCGTGCAGGGTATCAAACTGTGTTTGTTCAACTATACGATGCAGCTGGAAAGGGATCTGCAAGTCAGTGGGATAATGGTAAACTGTTGGCTGCAAAGCTAGAAGAGATTTATAATCATTTTGGTAAAAAAGTGAATATTGTGGCTCATAGTAAAGGTGGAATTGACACTCAAGCAGCACTCATTCAATATGGTGCGAATCGTTTTGTAGGAAAAGTCATTACACTGGCTTCGCCGCATTATGGATCAAATTTAGCAGACTTATCGTATAGTTGGTGGGCTGGTTGGCTGGCTTCATTACTCGGACAAAGAGACGATGGCACTTATTCTTTACAAACAGGTGAAATGGCACAATTTCGTTCCGTAATAGATAGCAATCCAAATGTTAAATTAAATCGTTACTATACAGTTGCAGGTACAAGTTGGGGACCGGCTTTCTCTGCTCTATCTTTAGGTGGGCTATATCTTTCCGCGTATGGCTCCAATGATGGATTAGTGAATGAATGGAGTACAAAATTACCTTATGGAACACACTTATTTACCGATTCTAGATTTGATCATGATGATATACGAAAAGGTTCGGCGGTGTTTTCTCGAATTGAACCGTATTTACGTACTTCTACCGCCACGTTCGTTCCTGATACTTTAAATAATAATGATAGAGAATTTGTTAATGATTTAAATACTACTTCTAATCAAACCGTTTTAGGTGGAGAACTAATACAGAATAAATGGATTGATCAAACGTTTGCTGTAGATACAAAAACAGAGGGCGTTGTCTCGGTGTTAACAGCATCTTCAGAAGTGAAAATACAACTTATTTCTCCGTCGGGAAAAGTATATACAAACGAAGATAGTAAGGTCACGATAGGAGATGAAACTTCCTACTTTAAGGGTGCGTCTATTCGGACATTTAAAATAAATCGAATGGAAATAGGGGAATGGCATGTTAAACTAATGACAGCACATGCAAAAGATGCTTATATGATTGTTAGTGATTATAAGCAAAAAGCACCGTTTACTTTGAAAATGCCAGGGAAAATCAAAGCTGATAAAGTTGAATTTCAATTGAAACAATCTACTAAAGAACTAGGAAAACAAGAGGATCTTTCTTTCACTGTCCGAGTTGTTGATCGAGAAGGGAATTTAGTATCGCAATCGAATCAGCTGCAAAGGTTAGATGAGGCTGCATTCACAGGCCTTTTGAATCATATTAAAAAGTCAGATGTATATAATGTGACGATTGATATTAAAGGTATTAACTCAGAAGGTAAAGCTTATACTCGTACGATTGTACGTTCGGTGTATATTGAAAAATAAAAAGTATGGAGGCATTACAGTTTAAAGCTTATTTTATGATTCAATTATTGAGTATATTCTTTTCAAAAAGATATAGAAATATGGAAAGAAAATGGATTATAGTAAATAATCAGGTCTAAATGTAGTAAGGCAAAGAATTATAAATTAAAATATATATTTACTTCAAAATACAAGAGGTCTTCAGGAAAAACTGCGAGAACAAGGTTTTCCTGAAGGCTTTTTTATACTATCATATCTGATTATCGATATTTTCACTCTACTTTTAAAAATTCAATATGTATTCTATCAACTTCAATTTCAACATATTTGTTAAACCATTTGCTATATTCCGAGAGATACCCATTGCTATCTGTGATAAGTATTTCCACATCGATAAAATCCTGATTCAAAATTCCTTTTATACGATATTTGAAAAAAATGGTTGATTCCTCTTAAGTTCTTAACTCCTCGTCTCCCTTCATGTATTACAATGTCATCAAGAACTGTAATGTCTAGAATGATTGGATAACTTTTTCCTTCTTCAATTTTATATGGACAAATAGTAGAAAAGCCTGTAACTATTATGCCGTTAATATTTAATGTGATTTCTTCTTCAACTAGTCCATCAATTTTTCTGTATATGCTAAATATTTCATATATTTTCCTCCTGTCATGAATCAGATGAAGGATAACTTGTTCACTTTCCTATCGAAGGAATATTTGAGTGTATTGGGATAGATGAAGTTTTTAAATGTAGTTTATCCCGCATTAACGGGCAGTAAGACTCCTACCTCAAAATTCAGCGAAAGCAAAGAAGTTAGGAGAGAGATTAACTGCCCATAAAAGTCCGATTGGTGAGGGGGAATAATCAGTGGGGGCGTATATTTCTAGATTTCAAGTTACCTTCATTTTATATAGTGAATAAAGTGTACAAAGTATATCCAAATTTTACAGAGAGTTATTTTAATACGTAGTATAATAGAATAAAATTGATTTTAAAAGTTTAGGTAATATTTTACTAAGCCATAAAGGAGAAAAAAGATGGAATATGTACTTATATGTGTAATTTTAGCTTTATTAGCTGGAGTATTTGTACTGTTTTATAAGAATAAACAGTTAGAATCAGAAAACCAACAAGTGGAATTTGAAAAGACAAAGTCAATAGAAAACTATCAAAGTGAGATGGCTGCAGCTGTAGCGGATTATGAAGAAAAGCAGGAGACATTAAAAAACATAGAGCGTAAAAAGTACAATAATTTAAAAGAGAGTGCAGCTAGAGAAGTAGAAAACATGAGAGTGATGAAGAATCAATTAGCGATGCAGCATAGTAAAGAGCGTAGTGAAATGCAACAGAAACACAGTAATGAGGTACATATGTTACAAGATCTAATTACAGAATTAAGAGCGTATTCTAGAAATGGTGAAGAAATGAATACGCATGAAATATTACATTATATGAAACGGGGATTTGTTCAGGAAGGAATCATAACTGAAGACGAACTACATATTATTCCAAATGTATTTCTTCCCAAAGTACATAGTAGAAGAGAAAATAAAATGGGGAATACTCGAGTTGATCATATATTGTTATCGACAACCGGAATATATGTAATTGAGACAACAGAATGGCAAGGAAGAATGATACACGGATTGACGAAAGAAAATGCAGGGGTATATTCATTTATGATTGATGAGATTGGTAAGTATCAAAATGAATATGAGAAGGAAGAGACATTTGTTTTTATGAAAAAGGGAGATTCAATGACTCTAATGGTAGAAAACGTAGGAAACCCTGTTTATAAAGCAAAACATCTTTCAACAATTGTATATGATTACTTGAAAGAGGTTCATTCGCAAGCTCTAAAAGAAGAAGTTAAGCCCACTGTATATTTCGGTAATGAGACAAATGGAAGTGGAAATGAAATGATCGATCTTTCCAATGAAGTACTTCCGAGGTTGAAGGATAGAGAGCAACTTGTTACGTATTTTAGAAAGGAAAGATTGGAAGGGAAAGTACTATATACAGTGCAAGAATTACAAGGGATAAAAGAAATGATTGAATGTATGGGAGAAGTGAAGTTGTAAAAAATCTGATGTGATAAAGGTGATTTTTCATTGGGAGCGTATAGAGATTTTTTATTGCGGGCAACATTGTATGTTTATGTTTTTTTATATTTGTTTATATGTATCGCTTTCATATTCATCATTGGCATGACTCATTCGTCTTATAATACTGTGAGTATTTTAGTGGTATCAATTCCGTTTATTCTTTTACTGGCTCTTCAGTGGATCGTTTTTCACTTTTCTGGTGGTAATAATAAGGGAATATTTAAAAGTATTACAATTGTGGGAGCGGTATTATTCAGTATTTGTATCGTACAACTAGGTGTAAATGGGTATAATTCAAAGTTTCAAACAGATAGATGGCTAAAAGATGAATGGAAACGAGTATATATGATAGATGATCTTCTAACGAAACATAAACTAGTGGGAAAACCTAAGAAAGAGATTGTACAATTGTTAGGAAAACCAACTGAGACAAGGCGTTTTGAGGAAATGAATCAAACTGTTTATTACCTTGGAGATGAAAGAGGGTCTATTTCTATAGATAGTGAATGGCTCATTCTTCAATTTGATAATGATGATAAGGTGGTAGAGTATAGGTTATATAAAGATTGAAATGAAAAGCAGAAGATCATTATGAGTTATGGTCTTCTGTTTTTTTGTTAATGAATGTAAAAAAGTGAAAAATGGGATTTCTTGTCTATGTGAATTGGGAAAATTTCATTCTACTTTAAACTAGTTTTGTAATCTAGAAGTTTATTAGTCAGAGGGATGTTAAAAAGTTAGAATTTTATAAAAATAAATGGAATTAAAATAGGAAATGATATAAAATTAATTTATTTAATATAAATATAATAAGAAAAAGGGATATGCATATGGAAGATTTACAAACACTCGGTTCATTCTTTTTAGGCCTAGGTACAATGTTTGCGGGGCTAGGGGTATTGCTTGCAGGTATTGGTGTGTATACAAAATTTTCACGTGAATCAAAATGATGAAAGCATCCGTACAGGATGCTTTTTTATTTTTTTTTCAATATGCTACAAAAAGGAATCGTATATTCTTTATGGAATAAGGAATGAAAATGGCAGGGGTAGTGTATATATGGATGCATTGGAACAATTTCATAATCTTACATGCCAGATTCATGACGAGATATTACTGATATAAGGTAACAAGAATGAAAAGGAGGTAAGACGGTGAAAAAAATACCAACTGAAGCCTTGAGTAAGGAATTGATGGAAAGAGAAGGGGTTATATCTATTACAGTTAAAGAATTTGAAAAAATTGAAGTCGCTGGAGTGGTAGTATCTGGGCCAGCAGTCATTTTAATTAATCAAGATTAACAGAGTACATATAATGAATATAGAAAAATAGTGAAAAGCATCCTATGTGGATGCTTTTTTATTTGCTAAAAAAGAAATATATAAGATAATTGAGCCATTGGAGGGGAAAGAAAGTGGCTATTATTATTACAATGTTTCTAATGGGGATTTTATTAGGGTTTGTTGGAGCAGGTGGAGCTGGGTTTATTATTGCAGTGCTCACTCTCGTATTTCATGTGCCAATTCACATAGCGCTTGCGACATCATTAACAGCAATGGCATTTACAACACTTTCTGGAGTGATAAGTCATTATCGAGAAAGAAATGTTGTCATGAAAATTGGCTGTGTTGTAGGAGGGTTTGGTGCGCTTGGATCATATGTTGGATCTAAAATTGGTGCTGGGATTCCTGCACAACTCCTTCATTGGTTTACGGCTGGTATGTTATTTTTATCAGCGATATGCATGTTAATTCGTTTGTTTTTTGTGCAAAATCAAAAAGAATTGTCTGCTAGTTTATCAGATCAGTTATCTCCATCTGTACTGGGGAAAGGTGCTCTGTTAGGAATTGCAACTGGGATATTAGCAGGAGCATTTGGAATTGGTTCAGCACCTTTCATTCAACTAGGATTAATGGTATTACTAGGTTTATCAATTCGTCAGTCAGTAGGGACTACAATGCTTGTTATTTTACCAATTGCAATTGGTGGAGGAGTTGGATATACTTCAGCAGGATATTTAGATTACATGTTATTAGTACAAGTTTTAATGGGAACAATGCTCGGAGCATATATAGGAGCGAAGTTTACAAATTATGCACCCCGTGTCATTTTGAAATTTTCGATGATTATGACACCTGTGTTGGCTGGATGTATGTTATTAATGGAATAAGAAATAAAATACTGGGGGGAAGTGATGTGTCTGTTCATCTTCATAAATTGTTGTGTGTAAGTTTTTGGATTGCATTACTTATATCAGGAATATACCCAAAAGATTCTTTTACATGGTTTTTAGAGGTCGCACCTGCAGCTATTTTAGTACTCATTTTAATGATTACATATCGACGTTTTCGATTTACAACGTTCACATACGTATGGATTTGGATTCATATGTTGATATTGCTCATTGGGGGCCATTATACATATGCAGAAGTACCATTATTCAATTGGCTACGCGATGCTTATGATTTAGAAAGAAATTACTATGATCGTGTTGGGCATTTTATGCAAGGATTTGTTCCAGCATTATTAACAAGAGAAGTACTTATAAAGGTAGTTGAGATTCAAAAAAAAGGATGGCTAGAACTACTTGTAATATCAGTTTGTTTAGCATTTAGTGCATTATATGAGTTGTTAGAGTTTGCAGTTGCAAAATTAACGGGGACAGGAGCAGAAGCATTCCTTGGAACACAAGGAGATGTTTGGGACACGCAGTGGGATATGACACTTGCATTAATTGGGGCGATGTTGGCAATGCTATTATTTCGTAATGTTGAAAATATAAGATAGATTAATATGTTTTACGTATGAATTATGTAAGTAATTCATATTTCCCATATAAAAGGATTTACTATAATATAATGAGTATAGCGTTCGAGTATTCGACGCATTACTAGTATTATATCCCTATCCCTTTTCTAAAAATGCGAACAAGTTTTGCCCTATTCTATTCAATGTTTGATTGTATAGAAATATATTGTTCGATGCCCATTATGGAACGTACATAATGGGGAAATCCCGATCCTTAAAGAGGATGCCCCTAATCTTCATGTGAAAATATGATCGGATGAAGAAAGCTGACCAATGTATGGTCAGCTTTCTTTTTTGTGTAAAAATAATTCTTCTGTAATTTCGGTTTGTAATAGCAGTGTTTTTCCAAAGCGGCGTTTGCATTCATCTCTTACTTTTTGAATGGCAAGTGTATGAGAAGTGGCAGACACGGTGACAGTTGCTTGCCGAGATTTTCGGTTTTCTTCACAAAAGACACACTCCACAACATATTTAGAAATCATACTCTCATCCTTCCGCTTGAATTTCTAGGAATGAGTTGTCTCTGAAGTTGATATAACCCTTCGTTACAAATTCAGCATTTTCCTCTATTTTCAAGGAGAAGAACAGGATAAGAAAGAATATTAGGTATGGGAGGAGAGACACATGAAAAGATGGATTGGAACAGCAGCTATATGTGTGAATGAAAAAATGAAATTTTGATGGTATTACAGGGGAAGAAAGAGGAACCGAAAAGGTGGTCAGTACCAAGTGGTGGACAAGAAGAAGGAGAAACATCGGAATATTGTTGTGATTTTCAGATAATTTAAAAGAAAAGTCAATATTTTTTTGTTTGCGTTTGCAACCTTCTGATAGTATGTTTTTTTATTTTCGGAAAATTCAACAATTTAATTGATTTCAGTTTGAATTTTTGTTAAATTGATAGTTAATTAAGGTTACTAACATATTACAAGTAAAGTTGAGGCGAGTTATGGTACAATCCATTGATCGAGCAATAAGTATTATTAAGTTATTGAATTCTATAAATGACAAAGAATATTGGGCTATTTCTGATATAGCTGATAGAACACATCTACCAGTTAGTACAGTACATAGGTTACTTAACTCTCTAATGGAGCATAGATTAGTTACTCAAATTTCAGAAACAAAACAGTATACGACTGGACCGATGTGGATGGAAATGGGATTACGTCAATTAGAGAAGGTAGATTACAGATCCGTTGCAAGAGAAGTGATGAAGCGTTTGGCTTCTGAAGTTGAAGAAAGTATCTACATGAACATTCCAAATGGAACACATTCTATAATTATTGAAAGAATTGATAGCCCTTTAAAAATTCGAGTTATCGATAACTTAGGGGAACAGATTCCTTTTTCGATTGGCGCTGCAAATAAAACGATGCTTGCCAATATGAAAACAAATGAAATGGAACACATTGTAGAACAGTTACTTTCTTCTTTACCAGAACAAAAGCAAATGCTTTTTGATCAACTCGCAATGATAAGAAATGAAGGATATGCTGTGAGTTATGGTGAGAAAACAGAAGGAACAGCTTCAGTAGCTGCACCTATTATAGGATTTAATCATAAAGTAGTAGGAGCACTAAGCATTGGATTAATTAGTCATCGCATTAACGATGATCGACTATCTTTTCTTATTAGTAAGGTAAAAGAAGCGGCTAATGAAATATCAATAAAAATCGGCAGAACATCGGAATAATAATTTTGATAGCCTGTCGTTATTTTTTTATTCATATAACGGAAATGAATTTCATTATGTGGAAAAATAGGGGGATTTATATGTCAAAATGGCAATCAAAAGAACAATTGGTTCAATTATTAAGCGATCTTGTTGAAATTCCTAGTATTACTGGTTCGGAAGCTGAGATTATATTGCCAGATTTTGTTGTTGGCCAACTAACGGATCTAGATTATTTCAAACAAAATCCCAATCATTTGCAAAAAAATCCAACGGGGGATGGACGATATTTCGTTACGGCTCTAGTAAAGAAAAATGATAGTACAAAAAATACAGTAATTCTTGTTAGTCACTTTGATGTTGTAGATGTACAAGATTACGGAGTGTGGAAGGCAGATGCATTTAACCCTAAAAAATTAACATCTATGTTTTATTCTCATAAAGATGAGCTACCGAATCCTGTACGTGAAGATATAGAACAAGGGGATTGGCTATTTGGTAGAGGAACAATGGATATGAAATGCGGCCTAGCTTTACAAATGGCGATGATTGAGCAAGCCTGTGAAGGAAGATTTGATGGGAATGTCCTTTTATTAGCTGTTCCAGATGAAGAAGTGAACTCTGTAGGGATGAGAGCTGCTGTTCCAAGATTATTAGATTTAGCAAAAGAACATAACTTAGAATATAAAACAGTCCTAAATTCAGAGCCTATGTTTACGCGACATCCTGGTGATCAAAATAAGTATATTTACACTGGTTCTATTGGGAAAGTGTTACCTGGTTTTCTTTGTTATGGAAAAGAAACACATGTAGGTGAACCTTTTGCGGGATTAAATGCGAATTATATGGCTTCATTATTAACAGCTGAATTAGAATTGAATACGGAACTTTGTGATATTGTAGAAGGGGAAGCGAGCCCCCCACCAACTAACTTGTTTCAAAGAGACCTAAAGGAGGATTATTCTGTACAAATTCCTCATCGTGCAGTCACATTATTTAATTTATTTTTACTAGAAAAAACGATGACAGATGTAATTTCGTTGTTACATCAAAAGGTAACGAAAGTAGCAGAGAAAATCGAAGAGTCGTATGAGAAGCAAGCATATCGTTTTTCTAAGTATAATCCATTTATACCGCCTAATCTCAAAGTGAATGTATTAACGTATGAAGAGCTTATCGCTTATGCAATTGAGCAACATGGGCAAGAAAAAATAGATGATATTCAATCTACTGTTATAAAACATAGAGAAGATAAAGATGATCGAGCGGTAACAATTGATTTAGTTGATAAATTAGCTATTTTATGTAAAGAAAAGGCACCAATGATTGTACTTTTCTTTGCCCCGCCGTACTATCCAGCTGTAAGTTCACGTCACAATCCTTTAATTAAAGAAGTAGTTGGGGAAATGGAAAGATATGCTCACTACAATCATGGAATTACATTTGAAAATCAAAATTATTTTGGGGGAATTTCAGATTTAAGCTATGTAGGCTTACAGTATCCAGTTGATTCAATGAGCTCACTTGTAGAAAATATGCCGTTATGGGATAAAGGCTATTCAATTCCGCTCCAGGAGTTAGAAGAGTTTGATGTTCCGGTATTAAATATGGGACCAGTCGGAAAAGATGCACATCAATGGACAGAACGCCTGGACATAAATTACGCATTTGAAACGCTATTAGATATGTTGCCTATATGTATTGAAAAATTACTTGTTCCTAATAAAATTACACAGTCATAGTTATGTTTGTATAGGAAAGAAGGGAATGAAGAAAAGGATAGAAATTGTAGCGATATACTACAGTTCCTATTCTTTTTCTTGTAATGATTTGTTTTTATCCAAAGCTCGATTGATGGGGATAAATAAAATAAGAGTATAGTGTTGTTTAATGTAACCAGGATAAGAAAAGTGGCACAATGACTAGACTTGCACCAGCTGTTAGAAGCATGGATAAACTTGCAATTGTACCTTCAACTGGCCCGATTTCAAATGCTTTTGAAGTACCAGTTCCGTTTGCGCTAGTACCTAGCATAATACCTTTCGCGATGGCTGTTTTAATACGGCATATGCGAATAAGAAAAGGGCCTAAGAGTGCTCCAGTTAATGCTGTAAGTACAACGAATACTGCTGTTAATTGTGACATACCACCAATCATTTCTGAGATTGCCATTGCAATTGGTGTTGTGACAATGTGCGGTGCTAAGCTATGTTCTAGTGATGAATCAATGTGAAAAGCATCTGCTAGAAGAGCTGAAGTAATAACAGATAAAAATGAACCGACAATGACGTTAATTAAAATTGCACTCGCATGTTTTTTTAATAAATCAAAGTATTTATAGATGGGCCATGCAAAAGCTACGGTTGCTGGTTTTAATAGTTCAGTTAACCAATGGCCACCAGAATCGTATGTTTCATAAGAGGTATCTAGTCCAAGTAATAACACGATTAAAACAATTGGACAAACGAGAAGTGGTGAAAGTATACTCCAATTCCAGCGCTGATATAGTTTCTTAGAAATCCAATATGTTAATAGTGTTAATAGTAAACAAAAAAAGCCGATCATTGTGCTGATCCTTTCCGCTTTAATAGCAGTTCTGTTAAGATTCCAGTGACGAGTGTTACACAAAGGGTACTAATCATGATAATCAAAATGAGATCGATACCATATTGTGATAATGTATCTTTGTAGCGGATAACAGCGACGGCAGAAGGAATAAAAAATAAAATAAGTTCTTTTAATAAAAAATCCGCTCCGTCTTGAATCCACTCTTTTTTCACCAAGTTAAATTTTAATGAAATTAATAATAAAAAAATTCCGATAATACTTCCTGGAATTGGGAGGTGTGCCTGCTTTGCGATCCATTCACCTGTCCAAGCGAAACAAAATAATAGTAAGATTTGTCCGCTTAATTTCCACCATTTCATACAGTAACACCTCTTTCGCTTTTTTCATAAAAATTGTAAAAAGAATTAACAATTTCTACTATACGTCCTTTCAAAATGTTTGTCTAATATATAAATTATATGTTATTAATTTATTATACATATTAATCGAAAAGAGGATCTCAAATGGAATTACGGCATTTGCAATATTTTGTTGTTGTAGCAGAAGAGCTACATTTTGGGCGAGCAGCTGCTCGTTTACAAATGACACAGCCACCACTCAGTCAACAAATTCAGCAATTAGAGAAAGAAATGGGAGTTATGTTATTTTCAAGAACGAAGCGGAAAGTTGAGATGACAGAAGCAGGAGAGATGTTTTTAAAAGAAGTGAAAAAAGCATTTGATCAAATTGAGAAGGCAGTAGAAGTCGCGCAAAGTGCACAAAGGGGAGAAGTTGGATCACTTTCAATTGGATTTGTAGGGGCAGCGATATATGATATTTTACCGTCTATTGTTAGGGAGTATCGAAAGAAGTTTCCAAGAGTATCTGTTGCACTGCATGAATTATCGACACCGGATCAAGTTCATGCGCTTCATGATAATCGAATTGATGTTGGATTTTTACGTCCACCAATTAATACGCAATTGCTAGAATTAGAACCAATTCAAAAGCTTTCGTGTACACTATGTTTACCAAAAGCGCATCCACTAGCAGAGAAAGAAGAAATTCACATTGAAGATTTGCAAGATGAACCATTTGTATTTATAACAAGACCGGTTTGGCCTGCGTTATATGATACAATTTTATCGTTATGTAGGAATGCTGGATTCAGTCCACACATTGTGCAAGAGGCAACAGAGTATCAAACTGTTATGGGGCTTGTAGCGGCAGGAATTGGTATAACCGTTATTCCGGTATCGGCAAATAAGTTATATAAAACAGAAGTGGTGTACAAGGCAATATTTGATTCTAAATTTGTAGCTGAAATGTCAGTGGCGTATCGGAAAACAAATAGCAGTCCTGAGCTGTTAGAGTTTTTAAAAATTGCGAGAGAAAAAAAACGAATTGAAGTTGAAAATGATAAGTAAGGCGACACAAATGTGATAAAAGAGGAGATGCTATTGTGATGTATCTCACCTTCTTATTTCAATACTGAATAAGTAGACATGTTCATTTTCTTGAATTAATCGTTGGCGGGATTCTTCATTTTCTATAGAAAGTGCGGATATATGGTTTGTGTTTGTTTTTACCCAAGCAGCAAGAACTGTTTTTTTGTTATATTTTATTTTTTGGGAGCTGTTAATCTCTTCGAATGTAGACCCATTAATATCAGGTAAGCTGTTTTCGGAAGCGGTCATTGAACCACCATCAATTCCCATAAACCATTGCCAAGTTTCGTTGTTTGCATGTTGGAATGTTTGCTGACCAACGGATAATCTTATTTTTTTATCTTTAAAGTCGGAAGAAGAAAACCCACCCATATCTTTTACCTTTTCTCCATTCTGGTAATATTCAATATTTGTAAATATTTCAGCTTGTTTATGAGGAATGGTAACTTCATAAAAAGAGACATGTCCTTGTTGTAAGGGTAATAATTGCAAAAGCGCAGTTTCTTTTTTTGATAAATTATATGGTTTTACAGTTGTGTACGAGTTTACATTTTGTTGGACGCCGCAACTACTAAGAGAAGTAATCAATAAAATGATGCTGAGAAGTAGTGTTTTTTTCATTTAATCCCCCTATATTAATATATTAGATTTTTTATGGGAATCTTCCTGTTTCAGTATAACCTTAGACATAAAGTCATTTTTCTGCGACTTAAGACCTAGTAGAGACTCCGATTATAGTTCGATGTTAAAAAAGTCATATTTTTATACACTAGTAGTATGGAATACTGGACGTTAAGAAGTAAGGTAGGGGAATCAATTATGTCTTTATTTCGGTTAGCAAAGAAAAATATACAAAACTATGCTGTCCAACGATTAAAGCAATTTATATGGATTGCAATGAGTACAATGCTATATTTTTTTATTATATCTATCCAATCTAATGAAGCGGTAATAGAAAAAACACAGCATATACCGTTTTTGTTAGCTACGCTATATTATGGGGAAGTACTGTTGTTTTTTGTATGCACTGCTGTCACATACCAAATGACAAAAAGATTCTTAAAAAATAGGAAACAAGAATTACTGTTGTATGAAACTGCCGGTATGAAAAAAAGAAAAATTTTTTGTTTGTTATGTCAGGAGCAGTTTTTGATTTACGGAGGAGCGATTCTTTTTGGTTTTATTCATGGGATGCTGTTTTTGAAATTATTTACAGTAATTTTTATAAAGTTAATAGGAGTTCATGGAATAAATAGCGTACCGATTACGTTATACGCATTATCGATAACAACAATGTTGGTCGTTATAATCATCTTATTATCAATATGGCAATGTTATAAGTTTATTCAAGAATTTAAACGTGAACAATTATATAAAGTTGAGGAAAAGGCATGAGGCATCATGCCTTTTCCTTCGTTTTACAGTGAAAAATATTCATGATACAGTGGAAGGAAGTGAAAAAAGAGTTGGTCAGAAAGGTTGTATAGAATGGTAAATGAACAATCTATAGTGCGAGTAGAACAATTAACAAAGCGAATCGGATCAAAGACATTAGTAGAAAATATAAGTTTTGAAGTAAAGAAAGGCGAAGTTGTTGGTTTATTAGGACCAAACGGTGCTGGGAAAACAACATTAATGCGAATGATGGTTGGTATGATTCGCATGACGGAAGGTGAAGTCTGGATAGATGGTCAATCTGTAAAACAGAAATTTGAAAGCACAGCTGCAAAAATTGGTGCTGTAATCGAGAATCCAGAATTCTATCCTTTTTTAAGTGGTTATGAAAACTTGGCATATTTTGGTCGTATGAATGGTAATGTTACAGAAGATCGCATTGATGAAGTTGTACAATTACTAGGTATGGGACAGGTTATTGACCGAAAAGTAAAAGCCTATTCACTTGGTATGAGGCAACGCTTAGGAATTGCACAAGCACTTATACATAACCCGGATGTACTTATTTTAGATGAACCAACAAATGGGTTAGATCCAAACGGTATTCATGAAATGCGAATGTACATAAATAAAATTGCACATGAACAAGGAAAGGCAGTTCTTGTATCGAGTCATTTATTATCTGAAGTTGAATTAATGTGTGATCGGGTCATTATTATTCAACATGGAAAATATGTGGCAACACAAAATATTAAACAAGCTGAAAGTTTGGAAATGGAGACGATTCATATACGTGTTGATGATGTGAAGCAGGCAGCGGATCTTTTAACGTATGATGTCTTAATTCAAGGTAATGAACTGATTCTTACTGTGGAAAATGAAGGAATTCCAAATGTGATTCGTACATTAACAGAAAAAGGCATTCGCATTTATCGTGTGTATGAAGAAAGAAAAACATTAGAAGAGAAGTTTTTAGAATTAACAGGAGGCAAGGATATTGTTTAATTTAGTTTATAACGAACTGTATAAAATCTTTAAGCGAAAGCGAACAATGATACCGTTTGTTGTTATTGCAATTTTAGTTATTGGTTTAGGGTGGGTTTCTGTTAAATACTTTCCGTCTTTATCAGGAGATTGGAAAACAGAGTATACGGAGCGAACGGCAGAAATTGAAAAAAAACTTGGGAGTACAAAACAGGATATTATCAATCAAAAATCAGGAGATGAGCTTGTTAAAGAGTATCAGCTTAAAATGAAGCATTTAGATACGAATACACCACCTGCAGATGGTTCACCTCTAACTTTTATGAGAGATACCGGATTAATTGTTTTTCCGATTTTATTACCATTTATTCTTGTATATGCTAGTACAATTTTTGCAAATGAGTACAACTGGGGAACTTATAAATTCTTAATGATTCGCCCGGCGAATCGATTTAAAATTTTAACAGCGAAATATGTTGCGATTGTTATTTTTTCTGGATTATTATTTATATTTAATATGCTTTTCTCACTGTTATGTGGGTTTGTTATTTATAAGTTTCAACAGCCAGCATGGACGGAATTTATTGTACAAAATGGTAGTATTATTGAGCGGAATATCTTTGGTGATGTGAGCCAGTATTATATATTAGAATGGCTACCAACTCTTGTGTATGCAGCGCTTGCTTTTATGATTTCTGTTCTAACAAGATCAAGTGGGGGTGCAATAGGTATTTCTTTATTTGTGGCATTATCTGGTGGAATCATTTTAATGCCAGCATCTAGATATGAATGGATGAAATTTTTATTACCGGCAAATACAGATTTATATGGAATATTACAACATGGAAGCTTAGTTTCAGGGATAACATTCCCATTTGCCTCTTGTATTCTGATGATTTATTTACTTGTTTTCCTAGGTATTTCCTATACTGTATTTTCAAAGCGCGATTTAACATAATAATAGATGGAAAAACCGTTAAGAAGAATGATCTTAACGGTTTTTTTTTATCGTAATTTATTAATAGCTTCTTGAGCTAATAAAGCAAAATATTGTGCGCTTATAGGTAATGCTCCTTCATCTAATGTAAAAGCAGGGTGATGCCATTCTTGTGTCCCAGCTGTTCCCATAAAGACGAATGAACCAGGTATGTTTTGTTGATAAAATGAAAAATCTTCTCCTGCCATAGAAGGTTTTGGTGAAATAATTTGGAGGCCCATTACTTGAGCAATATGGATAGATAATTCTGTAAGTTTTATATCGTTATGAACGGCAGGAGGACCTGGATACCAATGCAATTTCGTTTCAACACCTAGTGCATCAGAAACCCCTTTAATAATACGTTCCATCAGTTCTGGTATTCTTTGGCGTGTTTCAGGTTGGAATGTACGAACGGTTCCTTCTAAAGTTGCTTTTTCAGGGATAACGTTCCATGTATTTCCTGAATGAATGTTTGTTACACTCACGACAGCGTTATGAAAAGAGCTTACATTTCGGCTTACAATTGTTTGTAGTGCCATAACAATTTGAGAAGAGGCAACAATTGGATCAACACCAGCATCAGGTACAGCTGCATGTGTTCCAACTCCTTGTATTTCAATCTCAAAACGATCAACGCCGGCCATAAGTGGTCCATCTTTTATACCAATTGTACCAACTGGTAAATCGGGCTTATTGTGCATACCAAAAATGGCTTGTACGTTTTCTAAATGACCAGCTTCTATTACTTTGCATGCTCCGTCTCCGCTTTCTTCAGCAGCTTGGAATATGAACCTAACAGTTCCGTTAAGTGAAGATTCATTTTCTTTTAATAAGTAGGCAGCGCCGAGAATAGATGCTGTGTGAAAATCATGTCCACATGCATGCATTTTACCAGGATTTTTAGAAGCATAAGATAAATTAGTTTCTTCATGTATAGGAAGAGCATCAATATCAGCACGGAGCGCAATAATTGGTCCATTTTTATCACCGGAAACTTCTGCGATTACGCCAGTTTTTAAATTAGAACTAATAATTGTGATGTTAGCTTCGTTTAACCAGTTCTGTATCGCTTTTGTTGTTTCTGTTTCTTCATAAGATAGTTCTGGATATTGATGTAAATGACGGCGGATGGAGATTAGCTTCTCTGTTAATTGATTTGTGATGGATGTCATCTATTTTTCCTTCTTTCTCAAGATAAACTTCAATTTCTGTTTTTAGTAAAATATATTTATTAGTAATTATATAGGAATTTAGTTCTTTTGGAAGAACCTGCAAGAAAAGAGGTTTCTCAAATGAGAAACCTCTTTTCTTTTATGCAGCAACTTTCTTGTGTGTATGATGTTTTTGATAACGGCCGCGCATTGTATACGCAATTTGCGGAATTGCAATTCCAACCAAAATAAGCGCCACACCAAGCCATTGAGAAGAAAGTACTGCTTCTTTTAAAACGAATACAGACATAATTGTTGTAACAGGTAGTTCGGCTGCCCCAAGAATAGTTGCTAAGCCGGAACCGATTTTTGGAATTCCGATTGTAAAGGCAATGGATGGAATGACAATACTAAATATTCCTAGTCCTAAACCGTATTTCCAAAGCCCTTGTGAAATCGCTCCGTTAAAAATAAATGTTGGTGGGAATACGATCATTACTAAAGTTAAAGCACCCGCCATTAAAAGGACACCCCGTGGTAATGATGGTACTTCAACAGCAACTTTACCACTGACAAAAATGTAGGTTGCAAATGTCACAGCAGATAGTAAACCTAGTATAATTCCAGTTGTATTAAAATCACCTACTGATTTTTCTAATAATCCGCTCGATAAGAATGTACCAGCAAGTAAAAAGATAACAGAAATGACTTTTTCTCTTGATGGCAATGTTTTTGTCGCAACAGCTTCAATGATAATACCAACCCAAACGAATTGGAATAAAAGGATAATGGCAATAGATGCCGGTACAGTTTTTAGTGAAGCGTAGTAAAAAATTCCTGTGAAACTTGCAGATGTTCCAGCGACAAATAAAACAAGCATTTGTTTAAGGGGAACACGATGTCTAGAAAATAGGAGTGTAATTCCAAGTAAAATAAACCAACCGAACAAATATTGACTACCAATTACTTCTCCAAGTGAAAAACCTTCTGCGTATGCAAGTTTAACAAAGATAGCTAAAATTCCATAGCTACATGCTCCTAATAAAACCAATAGAGAATAACGAAGCATGAAAATTCCTCCCATCTTATATATTCAATTGTTCCAAAACGGACATATATAACTAGATGGAAGTATACAAAATTAAAAATGAAGGGTCAAATAAAAGAAAAGTGTGACATTTTATAGAATAATAATAAAAGTATGATATTTATGCATAATCTTGAAAATTATAATTATAGAAGTGTTGTAAGATAAGGTGAAGGGTGTATAAAGGTATCATTTTAAAAAAATATTTTCTTACAGGAAATGTATAGTATACAGAGGTGTGGTATACAAATTATTTGTTGTTTGGAAGAAGCTTTGATATGTTAATGAGTAACAGAATATTATTTATAATAGAAGAGAAATGAAAACGCTTCAGAAAATATGCATTTTAATTTTTCGATATATAAGCTACAGTTATGGATAACAAAAGGTGACCGCTACTTGTTTTCTCTCTTTGTTTTCACTTGGCATGGGGCAGGAAAAGAATCTGACCGCTTCTATGCATGGCGGGATGCTCTCTCCCACCTAAAAAGAAGGATTTTATTTCGGTTTTTTAATTTGTAGTTATATAGCAGTGTGCAGCTATTTTTTCTTATTAAAATGTTGTAAATAGTGAATTCATGAATTGTACATAGTATTTTCTTTTGTTTTTGCTACAATATTGAAGAGGAGAGGAGTGTAACAATGCAAGATATTAATATTTTTTTAGCGTTTGGTGCGGGATTCTTATCATTTATTTCCCCTTGTTGCTTACCGCTTTATCCAGCATTTTTATCGTACATAACGGGAATGTCGGTTTCTGAATTAAAAGAAGAAAATGCGATGCTTCGTAAAAGAAGTATGATACATACGGCGTTTTTCTTACTTGGATTTTCAATTGTCTTTATCGCAATTGGTTTTGGTACAAGTTTTATTGGATCATTCTTCCAAGATTATAAAGATTTAATCAGACAGTTAGGGGCGCTGTTCATCATTGTATTTGGACTTGTAATTGTGGGGGTATTTAAGCCAAAGTTTTTAATGCAAGATCGAAAATTTACATTTAAAAGTCGTCCTAGTGGCTATATTGGATCTATTTTAATTGGTTTGGCATTTGCTGCTGGTTGGACACCTTGTACAGGGCCGATTTTAGTAGCTGTAATTGGACTGGCTACTACGAATCCAGAATCAGCAATGATATATATGATTGCTTACATACTTGGGTTTGCAATACCGTTTTTTATACTTTCATTTTTTATTACGAAAATGTCTTGGATTAAACGGCATAGTGGAACGTTTGTGAAAGTAGGCGGATATATCATGATTGTTATGGGTATATTCTTATACTTTAATTGGATGACAAAAATTATTGCGTATTTCTCAAGTTTATTTGGTGGTTTCACGGGTTTTTAGTATTATCCTGTGAAAATGTTGGAAATACTAACAGAAAAGCATATAATGAAACTGTATTTTCATATTGCCACAAAAAAGGATGAGAAAGTATGAACTTAGTTCTTTTATCAAGTATTGTTGCCATTTGTATGGCTGTAGGTGCGATGTTTATTCGTTTAAAAGCAGCAAAGAAACCAGCAACATTGAAAAAAATTATTCTCCCACCGTTTTTTATGAGCACGGGGGCATTGATGTACATTTTTCCGGAATTTCGTCTAACACCAGCAGAAATGTTAGAAGCAATCGGTGTAGGTTTGTTTTTCTCAATTTTTCTTATTAAAACATCTAAATTTGAAGTTCGTGGACAAGATATTTATTTAAAGCGTTCAAAAGCTTTCGTATTTATTTTAATTGGCTTACTCGTTGTACGTATTGTGTTTAAAACATATTTGAGTCAATCACTTGATTTAGGACAGCTAAGCGGTATGTTCTTCTTACTTGCTTTTGCAATGATTGTATCATGGAGAATTTCCATGTATCGTTCATTCACGAGATTGCAAAAGGAAATGGAAAAAGAAGATGGATTTTATAATGAGAAAGATATGAAATTAACGTAAAAAACCTCAAGATTCCTTGAGGTTTTTTATTATGTTAACCGAGAAGATCCCCTTCTCTAAACGAAGTGAAGGTAGGGGTAGGTCAATTAGCCAGCAGTGATTGATAACGGGAATAGTCAATTTGCTTTTCTTGTAATTTTTTAATTAAAAACTTATGATCTCGTTTTGGAGTTGCTACAATATACCCCTTAATGATTAAATCTTCAGTTATTTTTGAGGCTTTTTCTTTTAAAGCGAGCTCTCCAATTTTACCAGCAATTTTAGATCTTGCAACATCACGAAATAGTTCAGGAACAGGACTTACAAGCTCCTCTAATAATTGCTTTTGCTCGTCATTCCATAAATGCCGTGTTTGATCGATATAGTGTTGTTCCCAATCTAAAATAGACATGCCGTCTTCTTTCGGTAGGCGTTTTAAGAATTTTCGGAACATGAAATATCCACCAATAGACATAAGGCCTAGTAAAATAACAGTCCAAGTAACAATAAACCAACTAAACCATCCTTCGAGCAAGTGTATACCCCCTTTGCGATAACAGTTTTCCTTTTACTAGTATTATAAGCAGTGGGATTGATAGAAAGCAAGAACGCTTGGTCATTTTGACCAAGCGTTATGAATTAAATAAAGTATAGTTGTTCGACACGTAATATGTCAGTATCATCTTCTAAATATTCAATAATAAGTGTGCCGACTTTACGATCTTTATCTTCAGTTGTGAAAATAGAGTAAGAAGTAAAACGTTTTGTTGATAGGCCACTAATATGTGTAGGAAGAGAAATGTAGTCGTTATCGCGGAAAAACTCCATGAGTTCAACATCTTCAAATTGTTTTCGATCTACTGCTTGATTTGTGTAGCGACGTTGTAGTTGTTTTAAAGATTCGTTCCAAGAAATTACTTTTGTATCGTATACCATTTGTTCTATCTCCTTACTATATGTAATCATTCAGAACGTATGTTCTAATCTAGTATACTCTGTTTCTAATAAAAGGGAAAGCAAAAAATAATGTAAGCTTGGATTTCCAAGCTTACATAAAAGGCGTCCATAATCGTCTCTGTTTTTTATTATAAGCTAGATAGAAATAGGAAACAAGGTAGGAAGTATTTTGTTGATAGTTTATAAAATTCCGTTTATTGTAAAAAAGAGGTTTATTTTAGTGGAAAAGGGTGGAAGAAATGACGTGTATAATTTCACTTCAAGGACCAATGGCAAGCGGGAAAACAACGTTAGCAAGGAGATTAGAGCAAAGAGGTTTTCAGATAGTATATGAAAATCCTTATGAAATTGTAGAGAAGAGAAAAAAATAAATTTGGATATTTACACAAAAGAGGGATTTATTACAAATCAAAGAATGTTTATTGGAGCAAAAATAAAAGAAATTTAGAATGCGCGAGGGTGCACTGTAATATTTGATCGTGGTCCGGAAGATATTGAGTTTTATACACTACATTTTCCAAAATTGATAGGGATGGATTGGGATATTGAAAATGAATTAAAAGATGAATTGTATCAATTAAGAAAATGTCGTTCGAATGCAATTTTTTATTTGGATGTTTCTAAAAAGATATTGCAAGAGAGAAAGAAGAATGATAATACGAGAAGACGCAGTACATTTGAAGAACAGCTAGAGTTAATAAACACTGAAAAACAGTGGTATCAACAGTTTCCAGTTACATATGTGAATACTGATGAGGCGACAGTAGAGGAAACAGAGGTGTTTCTTGTGAAATGGTTAAGGGAGAAGAAATAGGAAGAAAACGCACTTGAACAAGGCTTTTAATATAAAGAAAAAGATCATATTAGATCGACTAGTCTATCAATACAAGGAGATGGGGGATCATTATGATGAAGGTAATAGAGAACGTACATGAAGCCTCGATATTACTGTTAGTATTATGTTCATTTTGTTATTATAGACATTTAAAAAAAGTGAAGCGAGAGAGAAAGCTTTCTGCTTTTGAATTTACAATGTACATCTTAACTCAACTGGCATACTTCCTTTGGGCAGGCAGTAGCCTTCTTAAGATTTTGTCAAAATCATAGCATGTATATGAAAACCACCTATTTATAGGTGGTTTATCATTTGAATTTATACGTAGGATTTCATAAGATGTTTCTTTGCTCTTTATATAGGAGAGGACGAATAGGCTTGTTGCATCAATGTAAGTAAGTGTTCCGTTACTTTTTCACGAAGTGTCCCATGCTTTCTATAGTTATATTGATACTCGTTATGAAACCATTTTTTATTTTGATATTGTCCAACAGGATAATTTTTTTTCTTCGGGTTCCTAACATGACCATCAAGCTAATTCATTTCAATGCCCTCAGAATGAAAAATTTATATAGTTTTCAATTTTAATATTTTGGAGGCTTGTATGTAACTTTTTTGTGATTTATAAATCCATGTTACGAAACCGCCCATATCTTTATAATGATGAAGAAATCTCAAGATTGTTGAGTTATGATACTAAAAAAGTCGATTTCTTATTGGGAAATCGACTTTAAAGCTATTGTTCAAGAAAAACACCTGTTTAGCGTAATAACTAAGACTTTATTGCATCTATAATTAACGATGGAAAAACAAGTTTATCCCCTTGATTTCGTGGATCATATTTTTTTGAACGAAAAATAACCCCATCGGCTCCATCCCACTCATTGTAATGAAAATTCCCCTCTTCATCACAATATTCAAGTAATTTTACTTCGAATCCAACAGTTTCAAACATTTTCCTTAAAGTTTCATAATTATGAACTATTTTATGACTAGCTGCGGGATGGTCTTTAGGTCCAGGTCCCCCAACTTGTACACCCTCCTGGTATTCTTCATCTGGGAAAAATGCATCAGGAACGGCGCATCGAATATAACCACCATGCTTTAAAAATTCATAACATACTTTCGCTGCTTCTATGCCTTCTTCATATGATAAATGTTCCCATACATGCTCCGCTAAAATTACCGCTAAAGAATTAGGATCAAACCTTTTTATCCAATCTTCCCTTTTTAATAAATTCAATTCTTCCTCATTCGTATGTAACCAGCCAGGATTATTATTATATTCCCCTGCACCAATTACCAGCTTAATTTCCTTTTGTTTTATAGCCAACAGTTTCACCTCTTATATTTTTGTCTATTGTTATATTTGTAATATGTAATTTTCTTCTTAGGGTATCGCCATATCAACATCAACCTAAGATAAATTTGAAGAATTTGTTATAAAGTAGATTCAAACTTATTTTGTACAACGATAAATAGCAAGTGTTTTCGGATCACGCCATATCCCGTTATGAAGGGCTAACTCATGGTCTATTTCATTTGCAAGCCATTTTTTCATTTCTGAATGAAGATGAATATCATCAGGTATGTTTAAAGATGGAAACATACTAGAGATATAGTTAACGATAGGTGTAGCATGATGAAATAGAAGTGCATTATGAATAACTGTTTCCTCCACAGTTTGAAAAACAGATTGTAATAATTGTTTTCCGTTCTCTAAACAAAATGGAGTAGCTGTTGGTGTTTTTTCAGGTAGACCAAATGCGACTAACATTTTATTACACATCTCATCTATATAAGGTAATGAAACCTGAGAATTTGTTGTGGCTAGAAATTTACCTCCAGGATAAATTACTTTATGGAATCCTTGAATTGTTTTTTCAACATCCGTCATGTGATACAGCATATGTCTTGCGATAATCCAATCATAGGAATCAGCTGGGAAAGGAAGTTTGGTAGCGTCTCCAAGTTTCCATTCAATATTTACATGTTGCTGTGCTGCATTCATAGCAGCTTCTCGCAGCATAGTTGTAGATTGATCCAGACCAGTGAGATGCCCCTTGTGCCCGTTTACGTGTAGTAGTGCAAGGAATTTCCCATTAGCGCACCCAACCTCTAATATTTTTTCTGTTCCTTGTAATTGTAAATGCTCAATTACAACTGTATCTAAATCGACTCGTTTTTCTTCATATTTTTTATGGGTATCAATCCGTGTTTGAAGATGATTACTTACAGCGTATTGTCTTTTTACGTCATTCATTTTTTCTGATTCCACCTTTATGCAAAATTGCTGAATAGCATGTGTTAAAACATCTGTTTTATTTAGGCCTTCATAATGAAGTGTTGCTTCAAATCTTTCTAGTAATCTTTCGTCAATTCGAAAGTGAATATCTTTTCTCTTAACCAATTTTGGGTCCCCCTTACAGCTGTTAGTGAGACTATAGCACGCTTTAGAATTTTCTGTAAATAAAGTGTGTACACAATGGTAACAGAGTATTGAAAAAATTATTCAAATAATCGTTTAAACTATTGACGATTAAACCGTTTTCATATATTCTTAAATTAAGTAATATTCAAATAATTCACAAGAAATGAGAGAGTCACATGCTTCTTCAAGGAACACATCGAATTGGTCGTATGGCCATGTTGTTGGCGCTTGCGGACGAGAATGAAAGTCCTGTATTATCCATTCCAAAAGGTTGGAAATATTGTACTGGGAAAGTTGGTTCTATGAATTCGCAAAAGGTTGTCGCAGCAATGGAAACAGCGGCTAAAAGCAACCAAGTTATTGAAACAGACGTTTACAGAGAAACGCATGCACTTTATCATGCAATCATGGAAGCGTTGTACGGAGTGACGAGAGGTCAAATTCAGTTAGCAGACGTTCTTCGTACGGTAGGTCTTCGGTTTGCAATTGTGCGCGGTACACCATACGACGGGAAAAAAGAAGGCGAATGGCTTGCTGTTGCACTTTATGGAACGATAGGTGCGCCTGTAAAAGGATCTGAGCATGAGGCGATTGGTTTAGGAATTAATCACATATGATTTGCCCATAGTCTATTAGTTAGAAGGGGGCCTTGCTTTTTGGGACAGAAGTCTGTCTTAAAAAGGTAAGGTCCCCTTTTGCTCTTTTAAGGAGGAAAAAGGATGATTACGTTAACAGGATATTCATTGACAGTAGAAGAAATGAAACGTTTGTTGTTTGAAGGGGAAGGGGTAACAGCTTGCCCAAACAGCATGCAAAAAGTGGCTGAGTGCCGTGAAGTTGTAGAAAAAATCGTAGAGGATGGAAAAGTTGTTTACGGTATTACAACTGGGTTTGGAAAGTTTAGTGATGTACTCATTCAGAAAGATGATGTAAAGGCACTACAACATAACTTAATTCAATCACATGCATGCGGAATTGGCGATCCATTCCCTGAAGAAGTATCGCGAGGAATGTTGATTTTACGCGCTAATACGATGTTAAAAGGTGTATCTGGTGTTCGTCCACTTGTTGTAAATAGGCTGTTAGAGTTTGTAAATCGTAAAATTCATCCAGTTGTCCCGCAGCAAGGTTCATTAGGCGCGAGCGGTGATTTAGCTCCATTATCCCATCTTGCTCTTGTTCTATTAGGTGAAGGGGAAGTGTTCTATAAGGGGAAACGCGTTCATGCGATGGTAGCTCTGACAGAAGAAGGTTTAGAGCCAATCGAATTAGAAGCGAAAGAAGGGCTTGCATTAATCAATGGTACGCAAGCGATGACAGCGCAAGGAATCCTTTCTTATATAGAAGCTGAAGCGATTGCTTATCAATCAGAATTAATTGCTTCAATGACAATCGAAGGATTGCGCGGCATTATCGATGCATTTGATGAAAATGTGCATAAAGCACGTGGCTATAAAGAACAAGTGGAAGTTGCAAAGCGTATTCGCGATGTACTTCAAGATAGTAAACTTGTAACAAAGCAAGGGGAACTTCGTGTACAAGATGCATACTCACTTCGCTGTATCCCGCAGGTACACGGTGCTTCTTGGCAAGTTTTAAATTATGTTAAAGAAAAATTAGAAATTGAAATGAACGCAGCAACAGATAATCCACTTATTTTTGATGGAGGGGAAAAAGTGATTTCTGGTGGGAACTTCCACGGTCAGCCAATTGCATTTGCAATGGACTTTTTGAAGGTCGGAATGGCAGAACTTGCGAATATTTCTGAACGCCGTATTGAGCGTCTTGTGAACCCGCAGTTAAATGATTTGCCGCCATTTTTAAGTCCAGAGCCAGGACTACAATCTGGTGCAATGATTATGCAATACGCAGCAGCTTCACTTGTTTCAGAAAATAAAACGCTAGCTCATCCAGCAAGTGTTGACTCAATTCCATCATCCGCTAACCAAGAAGATCATGTAAGTATGGGAACAATTGCTTCGCGCCATGCACATCAAATCATTCAAAATGTAAGACGCGTTTTTGCAATTGAAATGATTTGTGCAATGCAAGCGGCGGAATATCGTGGTACCCAAGAGATGAGTACAGTAACGAAAGCATTTTATCACCAAGGACGTCAGCAAGTACCGTCAATTACAAATGACCGTATTTTCTCAACAGATATTGAAAATATTACACATTGGTTAAAAACAAGTCGCTTTACATTAGAACGATTGGATGCAAATGCAACACTATAAAAAGGGAAAAGGGAGAGATTAAAATGGAAAACGTAAAACAAACAATTCGCGCGCCAAGAGGGACAGAATTACAAACTAAGGGCTGGATTCAAGAAGCGGCACTTCGTATGTTAATGAATAATTTAGACCCAGAAGTAGCTGAAAAGCCAGAAGAATTAGTTGTATATGGTGGCATTGGTCGTGCAGCTCGTAACTGGGATAGCTATCATGCCATTGTTGATTCGTTAAAAACTTTAGAGAGTGATGAAACGTTACTTGTTCAATCTGGTAAACCAGTTGCAATTTTTAAATCACATGAAGATGCACCGCGCGTACTTCTAGCAAATTCAAACTTAGTACCTAAGTGGGCAAACTGGGATCACTTCCGTGAACTTGAGAAAAAGGGTCTTATGATGTATGGACAAATGACAGCTGGTAGCTGGATTTATATTGGTACACAAGGGATTTTACAAGGAACATATGAAACATTTGGAGAAGCAGCACGCCAACATTTTGGTGGTTCATTAAAAGGGACATTAACGCTTACAGCTGGTTTAGGCGGTATGGGTGGTGCACAACCTCTTGCTGTTACGATGAACGGTGGGGTAGTCATTGCGATTGATGTAGATAAACGCAGTATCGATCGTCGTATTGAAAAAAGGTATTGTGATATGTACACAGAATCGTTAGAAGAGGCATTAGCTGTTGCGAAAGAATATAAAGAAAAGAAAGAGCCAATTTCAATTGGACTATTAGGAAATGCTGCAGAAATTTTACCAGAGCTTGTGAAACGTGACATTACACCAGACTTAGTGACAGATCAAACGTCTGCACATGATCCATTAAATGGTTATGTTCCAGTAGGCTATTCATTAGAAGAAGCGGCAAAACTTCGTGAAGAAGATCCAGAACGCTACGTACAATTATCAAAAGAAAGTATGAAAAAACATGTAGAAGCAATGCTTGCAATGCAACAAAAAGGTGCCATTACATTTGATTATGGTAATAACATTCGCCAAGTTGCTTTCGATGAAGGGTTAAAAAATGCATTTGATTTCCCAGGATTCGTTCCAGCGTTTATTCGTCCATTATTCTGTGAAGGAAAAGGGCCATTCCGCTGGGTAGCACTTTCTGGCGATCCAGAAGATATTTATAAAACAGATGAAGTAATTTTACGTGAATTTGCTGATAATGAGCATTTATGTAACTGGATTCGTATGGCACGTCAGCAAGTTGAGTTCCAAGGTCTTCCATCACGTATTTGTTGGCTTGGTTACGGAGAGCGTGCAAAATTCGGGCGTATTATCAATGAAATGGTTGCAAACGGTGAATTATCAGCACCAATCGTTATCGGCCGTGACCATTTAGATTGTGGATCTGTAGCTTCACCGAACCGTGAAACAGAAGCAATGAAAGATGGCAGTGATGCAGTAGCGGATTGGCCAATTTTAAATGCTTTAATCAATAGTGTTAATGGTGCAAGCTGGGTATCTGTTCACCACGGTGGTGGCGTTGGTATGGGGTATTCACTTCACGCTGGAATGGTTATTGTTGCAGACGGAACAGAAGCAGCGGGAAAACGCATTGAACGCGTATTAACTTCTGATCCTGGAATGGGAGTTGTTCGCCACGTTGACGCAGGGTATGACTTAGCTGTTGAAACAGCAAAAGAAAAAGGCGTTAACATTCCAATGATGAAATAAGGAGGAAGAAACATGCTGGACATTTTACTAACGAATATCGGTCAATTGCTAACAATGGATCAAGAAGATGGCTTGTTAAGACAGGAAGCGATGAACACGCTTCCTGTTATCGAAAATGGTGCAGTGGGTATTGAAAATGGTATTGTTACTTTCGTTGGCACAGCGGAAGAAGCAAAAGGGTTGCAAGCAAAAGAAACCATCGATTGCGAAGGGAAAATGGTTTCTCCAGGGCTTGTTGATCCGCATACGCACCTTGTATTTGGTGGGTCTCGTGAAAATGAAATTGCTCTTAAGTTACAGGGAGTACCGTATTTAGAAATTTTAGAACAAGGCGGCGGTATTCTTTCAACTGTGAATGCAACAAAACAAGCGTCGAAAGAAGAGCTTGTACAAAAGGCGAAGTTTCATTTAGATCGCATGTTGTCATTTGGTGTTACGACAGTGGAAGCAAAGAGTGGCTATGGATTGGACGATGAAACAGAGTGGAAACAATTAGAAACGACGGCACAATTGCAAAAAGAGCATCCAATTGATTTAGTTTCAACATTCTTAGGAGCACATGCAGTTCCGAAAGAGTACAAAGGGAAAGCAAAAGAGTTTTTACAATGGATGTTAGATTTATTACCAGAAATGAAAGAAAAACAATTAGCTGAGTTCGTTGATATTTTCTGTGAAACAGGGGTATTCTCTGTAGAAGAATCGAAAGACTTTTTATTAAAAGCAAAAGAACTTGGATTTGATGTAAAAATTCATGCAGATGAAATCGACCCACTTGGCGGTGCAGAAGTAGCGGCAGAAATTGGTGCGGCATCAGCGGACCATTTAGTTGGAGCATCAGATAAAGGGATTGAAATGCTAGCGAATTCCAATACAGTTGCAACGTTACTCCCAGGAACGACTTTCTACTTAAATAAAGAAAGCTTTGCACGTGGGCGTAAAATGATTGATGAAGGTGTAGCGGTTGCGTTAGCGACAGATTTTAATCCAGGTAGTTGCCCAACTGAAAATATTCAACTTATTATGAGCATTGCGATGTTGAAATTGAAAATGACACCAGAAGAAGTCTGGAATGCTGTAACAGTTAACTCAGCGTATGCGATCAATCGCGGCGATGTTGCTGGGAAAATTCGTGTTGGACGTAAGGCTGACCTAGTTTTATGGGATGCATATAATTATGCGTATGTACCATATCATTACGGTGTAAGTCATGTAAATACAGTATGGAAGAACGGTAATCTTGCATATAAAAGAGGTGACAAAACGTGGAGCAAGGCCACTATTTAAAGAAAAATGCAAAGTTTATTGATCGTGAAGTAACGAAATGGAGTGATATGATTAAAGGCTGGGAAGAGGGAGAAGAAATCTTTGGTGCAGCATTAATTGGCGCACCGCTTTCTAAACCATCTATTAGTCATTCTGGTGCATGTTTTGCGCCGAAAACCATTCGCGCAATGCTAGATGCATATAGCACATACGCGATTACAGAAGAGCATGATATGAAAGAAAGTGTCTTGTATGATTGTGGTGATATTAGTATGCATGTTACAGACATAAAAGAAAGTCATGCTCGTATTACTAAGACGCTCGGCAGTTTGATGAAATTGAATCCGCAAATGGTACCAATCGTTCTTGGTGGTGATCATTCCATTAGCTTTCCTAGTATAAGTGGTTTTGCAAGTAGTAAAGGGAAAGTCGGTATTATCCAATTTGATGCGCATCATGATTTACGAAACCTAGAAGATGGGGGACCGTCTAATGGAACACCATTTCGTAGTTTACTAGAGAATGATGTGATCACAGGGAAACAGCTTGTTCAAATTGGAATTCGTAATTTTTCAAATGCTCGCACGTACCATGAATATGCAAAAGAGCATGGTGTGACGGTGTATACAATGAAGCATGTTCGTGAGAGAGCGATTAAAGATATTATTACAGAAAGTATTGACATCTTACGTAGACAAGGGGTTACAGCTATTTATGTTTCTCTTGATATGGATGTATTAGATCAAGCATTTGCACCAGGGTGTCCAGCGATTGGTCCAGGAGGCATGGATAGTATAACTTTACTTGATGCTATAACAGCACTTGGGCAAGAACCAATCGTTCAAGGTATGGATATTGTAGAAATTGATCCAACGCTTGATTTTCGTGATATGACAAGCAGGATAGCTGCTCAAGTGATTATGAGTTTTTTATTAGCAAGAGAAACGATTAGTAGGCAGGTTAGTATATAAGCGAAGGGATTCTCTTATACTTAGTAACATGAAAGATAAGTGAATGCACATGAGGAATTTTAAAAGCGATGTCTCGTCTTTCATGTTGCGCATTATATAAAAAACACATCACTTTTATATGAAGTGATGTGTTTTTTTTGTTCTACAAGTTTTAAAATTAGCGAGGTATGAGGTGTTTTAGTTGTGTCCAAAAGAAAGTAAGTTATTTACTGCATATTTCATAATGCAAGTAGACAAAGAACATGAATCACTAGTGCTCTTTTATAATCATATAAAGTTTTTTAACATAAAGGTGTAGAGCTTTATGCTGAAAGAATCGTAGAGTGAACAGGATAGTGTTTGTCATGAATTGAAACTTATTTTTTTATGATAAAAGCATATTATTTTAGTGTTTTGTGCCATTTGATTTTTTAAGGGTAAATGAATTGACATGGAAAATAATTCTGTGATATTATAAAAATTTTGCTAAAAAAATAAATGTGTGTTAAGCTTGAGAAGGTTACCATATATGGAGGTGGATTATTTGTTTCAAATTGGCGATAACATTGTTTATCCAATGCAAGGAGCAGGTATAATTAAAGCCATAGAAGAAAAGGAAATCTCAGGTGAAAAACAACAGTATTATGTCATAAAAATGTCGGCCAGTAATATGGAAGTAATGATTCCTACGGGGAAAATATTGAATTCAAATATACGACCAGTTACAGATATAACGGCATTAACACACATAATGGATATTTTTCAGCATGGAGAATCAGATAGATTACTTACGTGGAAACAAAGATATAAAGTGAACACAGATAAAATAAAAACGGGTAAAATACAAGAAGGTGCTGAAGTTGTACGTGATTTAATGCGTATGCAGAAAGAAAAAGCACTTAATGCAAGCGAAAAGAAAATGTTAGATAACGCACATGAATTTTTGATTAGTGAACTGGGATTAATTGAAGGTATCACAGAAAATCAAATAAAAAGCTTTTGTTAAGATTTATTGTAGATAATGTATTACATCCCAAAAAAGATCTTGAATTTTTTGGGGATATAATTATAGAGAATCAATCATTTCAAAGACATTCAACTCTTTCAAACCACTTTTAGAGCATTAACCTCTTTTGTTATTACTACAAACTAATCCATTTTTATTTTTTAATTTCTTTTACGAATGTTCGAAGTTTAATTAAATAACTCGATAAAATAGTTACTTGATTTTTGCAATCCTGATTCACACTGGCACGGACGAGGAGCCGTAAGGATGGAAGAGAGGTAGGGCTTTCATTGTTTTAGGTATATATAAGTTATTATTTCTGGAAGAATAATGAATCAATCGCACTTCTATCTTTAAGAATTTTTCACATTTGCTAATATAGTAAATAGTAATTGTTTATCTTTGTACGAAAAAGAGATAAACGAAATGATAGCGCCATATGGTCAACTATAAAAAGGGTTTCCTAATTTGGAAACTCTTTTTATTTTATGTTTATTATTTTTGTTAATTTAATATGCAGATACTATATGATGAGAACTTATAAATTGACGTGGTCGTTCAAGAGAAATTATGATGCGTTTATAGTTAGTTTTTTGATTGAATCAAGGGGGGAAAAGAATGACAAGTTCAAATAATAAAGCGGTAAGTATTTACGAAGGTACGAACATAAATAATTGGGGATCCTTTGAAAATATTGAGGAAATAAAGTTGTTTAATCCGATTCAAATTGGGACATGGTCTCTTCGTAATTGCGTGGCGATGGCACCGATGACTCGTTGTTTTGCTAATGATGAGACGGGAGTAGTTGGGTCTGATGTAGTCGAGTATTATCGTAAACGAGCAGCTGATGGTGTTGGTTTAATTATTACAGAAGGAATAGTAATTAGCCCAAGAGCAAAGGGGAATCCAGGTGTCCCAGGTATTTATACACAAGAACAAATTGATTCCTGGAAACCAGTAACAGATGCAGTACATAAAGAAGGTGGAACAATTATTGCGCAAATATGGCATGTAGGACGTATGAGCCATCATGAACTAACAGGTGGATTCTTACCACAAGCACCTTCTGTGATTGCTGCTCAAGGAAATGTCCCACGTTTTCGGAAGCCTTTTGATAATCCAGAAGCGATGACGATAGAAGAAATTCAAGAAGTTATTGGGCAGTATGCACAAGCTGCTAAAAATGCAATAGAGGCTGGATTCGATGGCGTCGAAATTCACGGTGCACATGGATATTTAATCGATCAATTCGCTTATGAATTTGCGAATGATCGAAAAGATAAGTATGGTGGAGATTTAAAGCAACGATTAACGTTTATGAAAGAAGTTGTGCAAGCTGTAATAGAGGCGGTTGGTGCAGATAAAACACTACTGCGTTTCTCAGCCTTTAAAGGGGATAACCCTAGTTATATGTGGGGAAATCCGGAGGAAGCAATTAAAACGTTTATAAATATGTTCCGTGAAGTAGGATTAACGATGATCCATCCTTCAACAATGAACTATACGCAAGTTATAGCTGACGGAAAAAACTTACATCAATTAGTTCGTAAATATTGGAATGGTATAATTGTAGGAGTGGGGAATTTAAATCCAAAAGAGGCAGAAGAAGCACTACAAGAAGGAACAATTGATGTAGCAGCATTTGGTAGACCATTGATTTCTAATCCGGATTTTGTTCATCGTGTTAAACGCGGGGAAAATTTAGAGGAATACGATGCGAAACAGCATCTTGCTACATTGATATGAATAATAATAAAAGAAGAGCACATAAGGTGTTCTTCTTTTATTATGTAAGCAAAAAATATAAGAGAATGGCATGATAGGGGGAAGCGAAAATGAATGAAACGCTACTCGTTATTATTAGTATATTACTATTGTTAATCTTGCTGTTCATTATCTTTTTTATGGCTACATTCTTTATTAAGAAACGAACACATCATTCTATATTGAAACTCCATCCGTATCTAGGAAGGATGCGTTTTTTATTGGAGAAGATAGGGCCTGAATTTCGGCAATATTGGTTTGATAATGATACAGACGGAAAACCTTTTTCACGTTATGATTTTCAAAGTGTAATGTTTTTAGCAAAATATCGATCTGAAGTTCTAGGTTTTGGCTCGAAACGGGATTTTAATGCATCTGGATATTATATTGCAAACACTCTATTTCCAGTTCTTACAGAAGAACTCAATGTGGACCTTTCTGAAGAGCATGCTGCAAAAAAATATGTAATTCATAAAGAAGGTGTGTTTTCTAGAAAAGAAAAATTAACTGTAGATGAAACAAATCTTTGGCTATATGAGGAAGATGATGCAATTGTAGTTGGAGAGAATCGTAAATTTCCATGGAAAATATATGGAATGTTTGGGGCATCTGCTACTTCTTATGGTGCAATTGGTGAAAATTATATTTTATCTACAGGATATGGATCGAAAATGGCAGGGGGGTCATGGATTAATACAGGTGAGGGTGGTGTAATTCCAGAGCATATACAAACAGGTGCAAATATTATTGCTCAAATCGGTCCAGGTTTATTTGGATATCGTGATGAAGAGGGGGGGTTTTCAATGGATGAGTTCGTAGTTAAAGCTAAAGAGCCGAATATTAAAGCATTCGAACTGAAATTTGGGCAAGGTGCAAAAATACGCGGTGGACATTTAGAGGGACAAAAAGTGAATCGGAAAATAGCTGCTGTTCGAAAAGTAAAAGAAGGGGAAACGATAAATTCACCAAATCGTTTTGCGTTTTTATATCATGCTAAAGACGCCTTGCGTTTTATTCATGATTTGCAAGAAAAAGGTGGTAAACCAGTTGGAATGAAAATAGTTATCGGGCAACAAAAACCGCTAGAAGAGTTATTACAAACGATGAAGGAATTAAATATTTATCCAGATTTTATTACAATTGATGGCTCGGAAGGAGGCTCCGGTGCCACTTATAAATCGATGGCAGATAGTATGGGGATACCACTTATACCAGCACTCATTACGTTTGTTGATACAGCCTGTCGTTTTGATGTTCGAGATAAGTTGAAAGTTTTTGCATCGGGAAAATTAGTAACACCTGATAAAGTAGCAATAGCCTTAGCAATTGGTGCCGATGCAGTTAATTCTGCACGCGGATTTATGATGGCAAGTGGGTGTATTATGGCACTTCAGTGTCATTCCGGACAATGTCCTTCGGGGGTTGCGACAACGAATCCACATTATCAAAAAGCATTAGACCACAATGAAAAAAAGTGGCGCGTGATGAATTATATTGTGAGCATGAGATATAGTTTGTTTGCGTTATCAGCAGCGGCAGGGGTGAAAAGTCCACGGCATTTAACAAGGGATCACATTGTATTTAAAGATGAAACAGGTAGAGTTATTCCGTTATCGAAATTATTTCCAGTAGTAGGTGAAAAGTGAGAGAAATAGCACGAAACATTCCTTGCACTTTGGCGGAGGGGATGTGCAAAAAAAACATCATTATATTTTCTGGATATTTTGACTTTAAGTTTTTTAGAAAGTGGGTTTATAAAGATTTTTTCGTGGATGGAAACAATACTGGAGCAAGTGACAGAATAAAATATTAGTAAATTACTATAAAAAGAGTAAATAGAAAGATCTATTTACTCTTTTTCCATTTCGTTATTATTTGGCAACGGGGAGATGGGTAATCGAATATCTACAGTTGTTCCTTTATTTAACTCACTTGAGATTTGAAGTTTACCGTAATGTTCTTCGATTATTTTGTAGCACATCATTAAGCCTAATCCAGTTCCTTTTTCTTTCAAACTATAAAAAGGTTCTCCTAAACGAGAAATACGATCTTCTGGAATGCCACACCCCTCATCTATAATACGGATTAAAATGAAATTCTCATCTACTTGCTTTGTTTGAATGAAGATATTTCCTCCGCGAGGCATGGCTTCAATCGCATTTTTAAGTACATTAATAAAGACTTGCTTTAGTTGATTACCATCACATTGAATTTCTGGCATAGTCGAAAGATGATCCATAATAATATGTGTACTATGCATGATGGCGGTAGGTAAAATAAAGGTTACTACTTCTTCAATTAATGATTGGATTTGGTGAGAATGAATAGATAACACTTGTGGCTTAGACATTGCCATAAATTGACTTGTAATGGATTCCATTTGTGAAATTTCGCTAAGCATAACATCTATATACCATTTGTTTTGTTCGCTAATATCGGGTTGCAATAATGTTAAGAATCCCTTTAAGGCCGTTAACGGGTTGCGGATTTCATGAGCGATTCCTGCTGTTAGTTGTCCGACTACTGCTAATTTTTCAGATTTTCGTAGTAATTTTTCTGTTTTCTTTAATTCAGTAACATCCCTGCCCATAACAATAAGGCCTTTTCGTGAGCCATCAGGATGGAAGAGTGGAACTTTTGAAAGATCCAAGATAAGGTTGGACGTACTTTTATGAATAATAAATTCTTCGCCATGAATAATTTTCTTTTGTTGCCATGCGAGTTCATCAATTTGTTCACAATGTAAAAATGCTTCGCGGTACGCTTCATTATATTGAACGAGTTCACTATCTTTTTTTCCGTGATAAGGAACATCATGAAAATCAAAGCAAGAAAGTGCGTAATCATTTGCTTCAAGCCAGCGCCCTTCATGATCTTTAAAGATGACAAAGGCAGGCATTGAGTCCATCAATGTGCGCAATCGTTTTTCGCTCTCTTTTAACATTTTTTCGATTTTTTCAGATTTCTCGAGTGGCTTCATAATTGCATATACACCTGAGAGATGATTTTTAATAAAAATAGGGACTAATTTTGTAACTACATCTATTTGATATCCATCTTTATGGTGGATAGAAAGTATGTATTCTTCTTGATTATCAGCTGTAGTATTTTTTATAAATTGCAGTACTTGATCAGAAATATGTGCTTCTATAATAGAAGTAATTGTTTTTCTTTCTAATTCCTCTGAAGTATATCCCAATATTTTTTCCGCAGAGGGATTAATATGTAATATGATTCCTTGTAAGTTCAATGAAATAATACCATCAGGATTATGTTCAAAAAGAGATGCGTACATTTCTGTTAAAGTACAATTTTGAATATGATTTCGCAAACGGCGGGGTATAGCCGAATGACGACTTTTTTGAATAGATGAGAACTTTTTTCGACTCATAATTTTTCCTCCGTGCAACTAGCATCTAAAACAGATTCAATAACCTATTATAAATATAATATATGAAAAACATTATATATTTCTATAAAAAACAAATTTACAGAATAATCTGTGTTTTTTATTCTTTTTAATTAAGTTGTTATTAAAGCGCCTTCTTCATTATAGAACAAATGATATGCCTGTGGCTGTTAAGTAAATCTTATGGAGTTTTATAAAACTTATATAAGTTATTTTTAAAGCAGTATACTATAAAATAAAAATATAAAGGAGGAGAGAGATATGGCAGGTTATATTCAAGGGATTGACCATGTACAAGTAGCAGCACCAGTAGGGTGTGAAGAAGAGGCAAGAGACTTTTATGGAAATAAAATAGGTTTAGAAGAGATTCCGAAACCAGAAGAATTAAGAAAACGTGGCGGTTGTTGGTTTCGTTGTGGAAATCAAGAAATTCATATAGGAGTTGAACAAACTTTTTCTCCGGCTAAAAAAGCGCATCCAGCTTTTTATGTTCAGGGGATCGATGAATTTAAGGAAAAACTAATCGGGCAAGGGATTCAAGTCATAGATGATTATGCTCGTCCAGATATAATTAGATTTTATGTTTCAGATCCATTTGGAAATAGACTAGAATTTATGGAGAATAAATAAAAAAACTAGGTGGAACTTCACCTAGTTTTTTAACCTCTCCTAAATAACCCTAATACTTCAACAGTCTCCGTAATATTAACGAATGCTTGTGGATCAATTTCAGAAATGGCTAGTTTCATACCAGCAAGCTCTTCACGTGAAACAACAGTCATAAGTACATGTTTTTTCTCACTTGAATACGCACCTTCACCATCAAGAAGTGTAATTCCTCGCACAACAGTGGAAAGGAGTTTCTTTTTCATTTCTTCTGCTTGATTTGTTACAATCATAAGTGTAACTTTACGATGTTTCGTATGAACGGCATCAATTACTTTACCTGTTACATAGATTGAAAGTAAACTCGTTAACGCCACATCCCAGTTGAAGAAAAATCCAGCAATGACAACAACGACTGTATTTAAAATGATAAGAAAACCACCAAGTTTAATATCTCTTTTGCGAGATAGTAGCATACCAATAATATCAAATCCACCTGTTGAACCATGGCAATTAAAGACAAGGCCAACTCCTGCTCCGGCAATTACGCCTCCAAATATAGAAGATAGAAGTGGATCTGTTGCAACGACTTGTACTGGAATCAAATATAATGCTACTGATAATACAACTACAGAGACGATTGTATTAAAAATTATTTTTTTTCCAAGACCTATGTACCCTAAAATAAGAATAGGTAAGTTTAATGCGAAGTTAATAATGCCTGTGTTTACAGGGGTTACAATTCCTAAGATAATAGCAATTCCGCCAATTCCACTACTTAAAATCTTGTGGGGGATAAGGAAAAGATTAAAGGCAATTGCAACAATGATAGAACCAATGATAACTCCAAGAAATCTGACCATCTTTTTCCCGTCCTTCACTAAAAAATCATATTATTTCAAGATTATATATGAGATTGAAAGTTTTAGGTGAAAACAGTTTATTTCGGGAAGTTAGACTACTTCAAAAAATCAAATTATTTTTACATATTTCATTAAAGGGGTGTAAAAATATGAAAATTCAAATGTATCAACAGAAAAGTCCTTTGAAACAGGAATGTGAGGACTCGTTTTTTTGTAATGAAGAATTGAAAATCTATGGTGTATGTGATGGTGCAACGCCACCCGTCCCATTTCAAGATGAAGAGGGGCATAATGGAGCATATCTAGCTTCAAACGTATTTGCAAGTCATTTTACATCGCTAAAAGAAGTGACAAGTTTGCAAAAAGCAATTGCAAACGCAAACGAAGCATTACAAGAAAAAATGATAGATTATAAGATTGATACGACAAAGAAAGATCATTTATGGTGTACATGTATTGCTGTAGTTCGTATAAAGGATGAAAGCATTCAATATGCTCAACTTGGTGACTGTATGCTTGTTGCTACATTGCATGATGGAACCATAAAGGTGTTAACAAAAGATACAGTGAAAGGAATTAGTGCACGAGCGCAAAGAAAGCGTGAAGAAGATAGGGAAAAGGGACTTCTTGTATGGGAAGAATATATATTTAATGACATTAGGCAGCAACTAAAATATAATCGTTATCTTGCCAATATGCCCAATGGGTATTCAGTAGCAAATGGGATGTCGGAAGCAATTACTTGGATCCAACAAGGGGAATTACCACTTTCTGAAGTGAAAGGAATATTTATTTGTTCGGATGGATTATTTCACCCAGACTGGTCACTTGAGCAAACAGTACAATATGTAAGCATGCATGGTATAAAAGAATATGTTTCTATAATAGAAGAATTAGAAGAACAAAAACGGATTCGACCAGATGATAAAACGATAATCATGATTGAGTTGTAAAAGGAGGATCCTGAATGGAAATTAAGCAAGCAAAACTGACGTTTCAAGATGAATTGCAGCCTTTACAAAACGTAACAAAACTCATCATTCATCACACTGCTGAAGATGGATGGGATGTGTATAAAACACATGAATTCCATCAAAAGGTACGAGGATGGAGTGGCATCGGATATAATTATTTTATTGAAGAAGATGGGACGGTGTTTGAAGGTAGGGGATTATACATTGGAGCCCATGCAAAAGGATATAATAGCAAAACGATAGGGATTTGTATGACAGGTAATTTTGATAAATATGATCCGACTTTAGCGCAAATCGATTCTTTACATTCACTATGTAAGTGGTTTATGAAGAAGTTTTCTATATGTGAAGAACATATACTTGGTCATCGGGAATTAGAAGGTGTCACAAAAACTTGCCCAGGAACACGTTTTTCTATGGTAGAGTTAAGGAAAACATTATCTCAAAAATAGAGGAGAAAAGGATTCATGATGAATGTAAAAATACCAAATGAAAAGAAAGATGAGCTTGTAGAACAAATTCAGAAGTTTTTTGAAGAGGAAGACTTAGATACAATCGGGCGTTTTCAAGCAGAACGTTTAATAGAAGAAATGATAAAATTACTTGGACCATATGCATATAACCAAGCGATTGGAGATGCGAGAAAGTTAATTACAGATAAGTTGTCGAACATAGAAGAGGATTTATACGTATTAGAAAAACAAGAAGGTAAGTAAAAAGAGGCTTAAATATTAAAGAAACATAACTATTAAGAGTAAAGATAGTAAGGATTGAATATCCTATCCATACTATCTTTTTTCATTTCTTATCGTTTTCATGAGTCCAAATTGATTTTGTATAAGCAATATTCATACCGCAGCGTTCCATATTGTTTTGACTTATACTTCCAAAACGAGCTTGACCAACAAGTAATTTACATTGTGATTCAAAAGTTGTGTGGATCCGTTTTTGAATTAATAAAGTATGGCAGCCTCGTCGCTGGTAATCTGGTAAAGTGGCAGAGGCAGCGAGTGAAGCTATACCTTGATTCATATAAAGTACACCTATCCCAGCAGGAATATCTTCAATCGTCGCTATGTAAAAACGCCATCCTGGTTTACCAAAAAGGACTTGGTTATTTTACCTTTTAAAATTTAGGAGAAGTAGGATTTTTTTATGGGAGGAAATTGGAAGATTGCTGTCGAAGGGAGTAGAAACAGAACGAAGGTGGTGCTCTCATGCGAAAGAAAGAGATACATACATGCTCTTATTGTGGCTCTAGCAATATTGGGGAAGGTGAGTTTGTTGGATATGCGCAAATAAGAAAAAAAGAAACGATGTTTACGTCTTCTCCAGTAGATGCTTATATTTGTACGGATTGTGGAAGTATACTTTTGTTGAAAGTGCGAAATTATCAAAAATTCAAGAAGAAACCAATATAAATAGAAGAAAAGCATTCATATCCAATGCTTTATACAAATCGATTAATATTATGCTTGATACATATACGAGATATTCTTGATATATTCGAATATAATTCAAAAAAATAATTAAAAATGATGTATTTGTAAAAAGAACATGTCGTGATATGAAGAGGTATGCGATTTTGTGTGATACATATGTTCAAAAAGACAGAGAGTGGTTTATAAAGGAGTCACTCTCTGTTTTCTATGAGAGGTGTGTGCTAGAAGAAATATTTCTCTGGAAATATTTCAGAAAATACAGAAAAATAAAACTCATAAGTGCGAAAGTTTGGTATAATGTCTAAAAATGAAAACGCTTTAATAGGAGGTTGGGAGAAATATGATGATGAATGTACCATTAACAATTAGTTCAATGATAGAAAGGGCAGAAAAGTTGTTTCCAAAAAAAGAAATTGTTTCACGTACACATGATACTATAACAACTTTAACATACAAGCAATTAGGAGAAAGAACAAGGAGACTCTCTAGTGCGTTACAGAAATTAGGGATAAAAGAGGGAGAACGAGTTGGGACTTTAGCGTGGAATCATCATCGTCATGTGGAAGCGTATTTTGCTATTCCGAGTATTGGATCTGTCTTGCACACTATTAATATTCGTTTATCTGCACAGCATATTTCCTATATTATTGGACATGCAGAAGATCGCATTTTACTCGTTGATGAAGATCTCGTACCCCTCGTTGAAAAAATTCAAAGTGAATTATTGACTGTACAAGCATACATCATTATGACCGACAAAAAAGAACTTCCAGAAACTTCACTAGAGCCGGTCTATCACTACGAACAGCTTCTTACAGAAGGGGATCCTGATTTCCAATTCTTGAAAGATATGGATGAAAACACGCCAGCTGGTATGTGTTATACGTCAGCGACAACAGGTAATCCAAAAGGTGTTGTATATACACATCGTAGTACAGTACTTCATTGTATGGCTCTAGGATTAGCAGATACAGCTGCATTATCTGAAAGTGATGTAGCAATGGCAATTGTTCCAATGTTTCATGTGAATGCTTGGGGATTACCTTTTGCAGCAACGTGGTTTGGATCAAAACAAGTTTTACCTGGTCCGATGTTTACACCGAAAATATTACTTGAAATGATCCAGGATGAAAAAGTGACGTTGGCTGCTGGTGTACCAACGATTTGGCTTGGTGTTTTACAAGAACAGGAAAATAATAACTATGATTTATCAAGTATGAAGCGGATTTTATGCGGGGGTGCTGCTGCACCTAAAAGTGTGATAGCTGCATTCGAACAAAAACATAATGTTCCTTTTGTGCATGCATACGGTATGACGGAAACAAGTCCACTTGTGACACTTGCACGGTTAAAAAGCTATGAAACAGATTTATCCTATGAAGAGCAACTGGAAATTCGATCAAAGCAAGGATATCTTGTGCCAGGCGTTGAAATGAAAGTAGTGGGAGTAAATGGGGAAGTGAAATGGGACGGAACTGAAATGGGAGAATTATGTTTACGAGCACCATGGATAGCTGCAAGTTATTATAACGATGAACGAACGGTAGAAGGATTCCGTGATGGTTGGTTATATACAGGTGATGTTGTTACAGTTGATGAGGAGGGCTGCGTTAAAATTGTTGATCGCACAAAAGATGTTATTAAAAGTGGGGGTGAGTGGATTTCATCTGTAGATTTAGAAAATGCTTTAATGGCACATGAGGCTGTATTTGAAGCTGCAGTTGTCGCGGTACCTCATCCTCAGTGGCAGGAGCGACCTGTTGCATGTGTTGTGCAAAAACAAAATAGTTCTGTAACGAAAGAAGAATTATATGAATTTTTACGACCGCAGTTTGCGAAGTGGTGGTTGCCGGATGATATCGTTTTTATGGAGGAGATCCCTAAAACATCAGTTGGGAAATTTTTGAAACAAGCGTTACGAAAAGAATTAGAGCATTTGCATAGAAGCAGTGAAAAGTAATATATAAGAAAGGGCGACTCACCACGATATGATTGTGAGTCGCTTTTTATATTGAATAATGACTAATTTACAGCGTTTTCGATTGTAAGTTTAAAATATTTGGTCGACATTTTATAGGCTGGATTTTCAAAATAATAGTTGCCTAGTTCGGTAGAAAATTCTTGAACTAATGAGTGCTACTTTTTCCTTGATCGAAAAGCTTATAATAAATGTCAGCAATACTAATAATACAAATTGAAATAGATTTAGAAAAGAGTGAATCATACAAGTTAGCTTTTTATATAGGATACAGCGTCATTTGTTAACTTCAACTGAAAATGTGTTGACATTAAATCTCTGGGAAGGTAATATAACTTCTGTAATATGTTACCTTGAAAGTATTTATAGTTTACAAATAGGAGAAATAGACAGATGAATACAAAGAATTTAGTTTTTGTTGCTTTATTTAGTGCAGTTATGGGTGTGTTAGGACTGATACCACCAATTGCGCTTTCTGTTACACCTGTTCCTATTACATTGCAATCTCTTGGTGTTATGCTTGCAGGAGGATTGCTTGGATCTCGCCTTGGGGCATTAAGTCAGATGGTTTTCTTGTTTGTAGTTGGGATAGGGGCACCATTGTTAGCTGGTGGCCGCGGTGGTCCAGGCGTATTTGTTAGTCCAAGTGCAGGGTATTTAATCGGATACGTTGTTGGAGCGTTTGTGATAGGGTATTTTGTAGAGCGTTTACGCCATGCATCTGTTATAAAAGTATTTTTGATTAATATAATTGGTGGAATTCTAGTTGTTTATATATTTGGCGTGACTGTTCAATCATTTATAATGGATATCTCTGTGTGGCAAGCGATTAAAGTAAGTGTCGTATTTTTGCCAGGTGATTTCGTTAAAGCTGTGATTGCAGCATTTCTTGTACCTCGATTATATCGTTCATTGAAGCACGTCATTACGCCTGCTGTAAAGAATGGTAAAATCTCAAATGCTAGATAAAGAGCGTAAGGGATTTTATAAAATGTAGGAAACACGTATTAGCGTGTTTCTTTTTGTTATCTGAAAGGAAAGGATGAATAGTGGTGGGGATTACATTGTCTTATATAAAACATACTTGTATACATCCGAATAAAATGGCGATAAAGGAAAAAGATAGACTACTAACATATAAAGAATGGCACGAATCTGTTTGCCAAGTTGCAAATTGGCTCAATAAAGAAAAAACAACGAATAAAACGGTCGCGATTTTACTAGAGAATCGTATTGAATTTTTACAGATCTTTGCAGGTGCTGCAATGGCAGGATGGGTTTGTGTTCCACTTGATTTAAAGTGGAAGCAGGACGAACTTGAAGCAAGATTGGAGTTAGCAAATCCCTCTATTGTCATTACCTCTGAGCAATATAAGATGAGTGAATTGCCGCGAATAAATGGAACTGTACTTTCTATCAATAAATGGAATCAGATGGTGGATAATCAGTTAAATACGTATCATTCTTCAGAAAGTGTACAAAACCACCCTTTCTATATGGGGTTTACATCGGGATCAACTGGGGAAGCAAAGGCATTTCTTCGTGCGCAGGATTCTTGGGTTCATAGCTTTGATTGCAATTTGCATGATTTCCATATGAAAAATAATGATACGGTTTTGCTTGCTGGTACATTGGTCCATTCCCTTTTTTTATACGGGGCAATAAGTGCGCTGTATTTAGGGCAAACAGTGTATCTTATAGAAAAATTTATCCCGAGTCATGTTCTATCTATATTGGAACAAGAGAATATTTCAGTGATGTACACAGTTCCGACGATGCTAGAGGCATTATATAAAGAAGAAAGTGTTATTGAACAGGAAATAAAAATTATTTCTTCAGGAGCAAAATGGGAGGCGGAAGCAAAACAGAAAGTAAAAACCGTATTTCCGTATGCAAAAAGATATGAATTTTATGGTGCTTCTGAATTAAGCTTTGTCACAGCACTAACAGATGTAGAAAGTGAAAGAAAAGCCAGTTCAGTTGGAAAGCCATGTCATAATGTGCAAATTCGGATATGTAACGAAAAGGGTAAGGAATTGAAGCAAGGTGAAATTGGAACTATTTATGCGAAAAGTGATCAGTTTTTTATGGGATATTTACTGAACGGAGATCTATCTTGTCAAGTTACAGAAGATGGTTGGATGACTGTACATGACATAGGCTATCAAGATGAGGAAGGTTTTTTATATATAGTAGGTAGAGAAAAAAATATGATTTTATTTGGAGGTATTAATATTTTCCCTGAAGAGATTGAGAGTGTATTGGGCACTCATCCAAATGTTGATGAAATCGTAATTGTTGGTGTGAAGGATGGGTATTGGGGAGAAAAGCCTGTTGCCATTGTAAAGGGAAAAGGAACAAAACAAGAATTGAAACGATTTTGTTTACAGCATTTATCATCTTTCAAAATTCCAAGAGAGTGGTATTTTATTGATGAAATTCCTCATACAAGCAGTGGGAAAATTGCTCGTGAAGTGGCAAAACATATAGTTGTAAAACAGGAGAAAGTATATGAATAGAGCGGTGATTGTACTAGCAAAACGAACGCCTATTGGCAAGCGAAATGGAATATTGAGAGAGTATGAAGTACAGCAATTGGCAGCACCTATACTGGCGCACTTAAGTAAAGGTATAGAGCATGAAATAGACGATGTAATATTAGGAAACGTTGTTGGACCAGGCGGAAATATTGCACGGTTATCGGCACTTGAAGCTGGGCTGCTATATAAGGTACCAGGTGTAACAATTGATCGCCAATGCGGGGCTGGATTAGAAGCAATTCGGATGGCTTGTCACTTGATTCAAGGTGGTGCAGGGAATTGCTATATTGCCGGTGGTGTTGAAAGTACAAGTACATCTCCTTTTGAGAAGAGAGCTCGCTTTTCTCCTGATTTTATCGGAGATCCAGATATGGGGATAGCAGCTGAACATGTAGCAGAGCGCTACAAAATTACAAGGGATATGCAGGATGAGTATGCTTGTTTCAGTTATAAAAGAACATTGGGAGCGCTAGAAAAAGGATATTTACAAGAAGAAATTATCCCGATTTCTTCAAATGTAACGGAGGATGAAACGATAAAGTACGGAATGAATTATGAACGAATTATAAAGAGAACAAGGCCAGCTTTTTTACAAGGAGGAACAGTGACAGCAGGAAATTCTTGTGGTGTGAATGATGGAGCTTGTGCTGTGCTTGTAATGGAGGAGGGAAAGGCTCGTGAACTTGGATATAAGCCGATTCTTCGGTTTGTTCATAGTACTGTTATTGGTGTAGATCCACATTTACCAGGGAGTGGGCCTATATATGCTGTGCAAAAGTTATTACAAGATCAGAACCTATCAATAGACGATGTTGATTATATTGAAATGAATGAGGCCTTTGCTGCTAAGATTGTGGCCTGTGCGCAAGAATTACAAATTTCCTATGAAAAGTTAAATGTAAACGGTGGAGCAATTGCTCTCGGTCATCCTTACGGTGCATCAGGAGCTATGCTTGTGACTCGGTTATTCTATCAAGTACAAAGAAGAAAGGCGCAATACGTAGTAGCAACATTAGGTATTGGCGGGGGAATTGGGCTTGCTCTATTATTTGAAAAAGTAGAGGGCTAGAAAAAATCTAGTTTTCTACTTTTTTGGTTCATAGACATTACTTCCAGGTTTTGATTTTATTTCATTCCAAGCAGAGATAGCATCGACTTTTGTTTTTCCTTTGTTATATGAATCTTGGAAAAAGGCACGTGTAAAGCGATTGTATTCAAATTGAGCACCGATGTTTGGTTTATATGAAGGATCATTTTTTCTTTCTTGTTCTTCATACCAAAACGTCACAGCATCTTCATATGTTTTTCCGATATTTTCTTTGAAGAAGTTTTGTAGTGTTACTGTGAATCGGAATTTTGCACCGATTATTTCTTTGAAAAAAGCCCGAACATCTTCGCTACAGCGGTGATTTTCAGTAATAATGGTTTGTAGAGAAAGTGGCTCATAAGAAGAAGGTAGGATTTGTTTTTTTCTGGCGGGACTATTTTTCAGTATTTTACCTGTAGTTAAAAAGGTTGCAATGCGCTCAGTAACTTCTATTTTAGAACCACTTGTTGGCAAATCATATTCACGACAAAATTCCTGCAACTCTGTTTTTAGCCAATAATAATTTTTAAAATCTTCAATTAGTATGTTTCTTGTTAAAGGCGGACGCATAGAAATCGCTTCTTTCTTCTATAATTTCCTTAATTGTAAAACATATGTTCCTTTTGTGGAAGGGGTTTAGCTAATAATCTAGAATTATATAGCTTGGAAGTCATATGTATAGAATGAAAAGAGGAGACTATATGAATCATTTATTACAAGTTCGAGTAACTGGAATTTTGATTGAGAAAGAAAACCTTTTAATTGTAAAGCAAAAAGTTTCTGATCGAAATTGGTCTTTACCAGGCGGAAGAGTAGAGGGTGGAGAAATGTTAGAAGAAGCTATGATTCTAGAAATGAGAGAAGAGACGGGATTGGAAACTAGAATTAAGAAATTACTATATATTTGTGATAAACCGGATGTTACGCCATCACTAGTACATATTACGTTTTTACTTGAAAGGGTGTCGGGAGAAATAAAGTTACCGTCTAATGAATTTGATCATAATCCAATCCATGATGTGAAGATGGTACCACTAACAGAATTACGAAATTATCATTTTTCTGAGGCATTTATCGAACTTATTGAAAAAGGATTTCCTAATGCAGGAACTTATCAAGGATTGAAACAAAATATTGGCTTGTAAGTAGATAAAAATCTAAAGGATAGCATCAGGCTATCCTTTAGATTTTACTTTAAAAAGTTTCTTGTGATAAATGAATAAGATGAGCTAGAAATTCTTCACCTGTAATAATTGCTTTTCCTCCGCCGCGAGCGCTTTTTTGATTACCGCCGCCTTTTCCTTCAATAGTAGGAAGAGCATTTTTCAAAATTGTATTCATGTTTGCTGTTACCGCTTTCCCGCATGCAAGAACGCATTGTAATTTTTCTTCATTTTCGGTAACCAGGTATGTAATAGAGTTTTCATTTTGTTCGGTAATGATAGCTGATAATTTCGTGATTTCCTGCATGGAACGATTTGTAAAGACTTTAGAAATGAGTGTTCCAGCATGTATGTCTATGGATTGTTGCAGCAATTTATTTGCTTCTACGAAAAGTAGTTTTTCGTTCATAGTTTGTAGTGCTTTTTCGCTTTCTTCTTGAGAGGTAAGAAGCTGGGTTACTTTATTTGGAATATCATTTTCACTACTATTTAACTGTTTGGAAACGTCTTTAATAATTTGTTGATGACGCTCCATTAACTTGAGTACACGCCATCCTGCAACAAATGTTAAACGGATACCACCTTTATTTCGCTCCCACCCTATTATATGAATTGGCCCCACTTCACCTGTATATTTTGGATGTGTACCACCACAACCGTTATAATCATAGTTTTCAATGATTACAACGCGAATATTTTCTGTAATTGTTGGTTCTTTTCGGAGCGGTAACTGTTTTGCTTCCTCTAAGTTCATCCATTTAATATGGATAGGATGATTTTCAAAGACAATTTGATTTGCAATTTGGAGTGCGCTAGTGGCTGTTTCTATCAAAAGCTCAGGCGTGTCTAAATCAATTGTTATCGTTTCTTTTCCAAGATGAAAACCAATTGTAGGAATGTCAAAATGATCCCAAAATGCAGCGGATAGGATATGCTGAGCTGTATGTTGTTGCATATGATCAAAACGACGCTGCCAATTAATTTTACCTGTTACTTCTTTTGTATGTAATTCACTTGATATAAAATGACGGATTTCGCCCTCAACTTCCTCAACATTGACGACGGAAGCTTCATTTAATGTTCCTGTATCATGTGGTTGCCCACCGCCAGTTGGGTAAAATGCTGTTTCTGTCAAAGTAACATATAATTTTTCTTCGCTATCATAGGCCTGTTTAATAATTTGAGCTGTAAATGTTTGCTGATAGGCATCGATGTAATATAATTTTTGGTTCACTTTCGTACTCCTTTCTATCTCACTAGTTTCATTGTAAAGCAATCTAAATAAGTTTCCTAATATTTCAGAAGAAAAAACCTCTTTTTTAGAATTTTCTTGCTATAATAAGAAAAAGGGAATATACGGGGGTGGATGAAATGCTGTATGAAAATGGCGTAGACAAATTGATTCGTCTCAATACAAATATTTCTGAACTATATCGAGAATTACATGATATGACTCGGACTTTAATGGAGTGTAATCGAGAAAGTATAATATTCGATCGGTTATATGTGAAAGAGTTATTATGGAAAAAAGAAGATGTGTCCGCTATGTATGATCAGCTTCTCGTTCAGCTTTGTATCAATGAATGCTTTGATTTAAAAAGTGTCATCACTGGTGAATACAAATATACGTATGAGGAAGTGGAAAATGCGGTTCTTGAATTTAATGAAAAGTATGATGTGAACATCCTAATCAAGGACGTTTGCAAAGAATTACAGTTTACATATGGTATTGACATGGAATTATCTAGGACAGCCAAGGTATAATTATATTTACTATAGAAACAGGGAAAAGAAAGCTGTTAGTTTGCTTTCTTTTTCTATGCATATGTATGAAGTAGGGTTAGAAGGTTAATTTTACCCCGCATTAACGGACAGTAATCCTCCCTATCTCAAGGTTCAGAGAGAAGCAAAGAAGATAGGTGGGGGGATGAAGAACCCCACACTGATGGAAGTTTCACTTTATATAAAATAAAGAAAAAACAGGGTAGGAAAAATTAGTAACAAACTTTTTCCACTCTGTTTTTATATAACGTTTTAATTAAAAAAAAGAACTTTTTTCTCATGTTCATTTGCAACTTCAGTTTTTGAAATGTGTATGGCAAGAAAGCCATTTTCTAAACAGGCTAGCATTTTTTTATAGATGATGTTAGCAGGTAAAGAAATTGTTCGTTGCAAGGACGAGTTCTTATGAAATATATGAATTGCTAGGCCTGTCTCCATCTTGTTTATAAGTACATTTTGTTCTGACACATTAGGGATATCAGTTTCTAAAATATACTCTTGCTCCGTTTCGCAAAGATCAATGTGGATGTGATTAGGGAAACTGAAGTTGTCGTATGAATCAGAGCAAAACTGATCCATCCATTCTTCAAAACCATCAACATGAAAAAGACAGTTTTTCTTTTTCTTGCCCATGTAAGACACCCTCCGTAAAGTCTCAATTCATATTATAATATGCATTAAGAAATTAGAGGTGAAAAACAAACTAGAAAATATGTTGAGTGGTTTGTTGTAAATAGCTTAAGTGAGAAGGACAATGCATGTGCATTGTCCTTCTTTTACATATCGTGATGCGCGTGATTTTTTTGTCTTGAATGATTTCGGTTTTTTACTTTATGTGACCCACTTAGCGGCTCAGGTTGCCCAGAGGGCTGTCCTTTTTTTGTGTTTTGACGAATAGACTTGCTATTGTTTTTTTCCATGTTGTGTTGCACCTCCTTCTTGTATTTAGAATGAGAGAACTTTGTAAATTTATACGAGAATGTTTTTATGAAAAAAGGTAAAGCTAAGTAAGACTAACTATAACAGAAAGGGGAAAGCGTATGCCGTATCATAAAGATAAACAGCAAGCTTTTCAAGCCGCACAACAAGGAGTCGTACAAGCGGAAAATTTATACAACAATATTGTGAAAAATGACCCGAATTATGGTCAGGATTTAAAGCATTTACGCCAAGAAGTTCAAGAGGCATATGAACAAATTCAAAATGCATTGGAAGTAGCATCTGAAACACAACGTCCACAACTTGAGCGGTATGAAAGTAATTTGCAAAACATTATACGAGATGTGGATCTGCTAGGCGATTGAACAGGTTGTATGAGTTCAACAACCTGTTCAAGTTTGGAGTCAATATGTTGAAAAGAAAAATTTCTGTAATAATCATTTGTTTGGTTTGTGTAGTACATATATTTCAAGTGGACAAAGTAGAAGCGAAAATGCTGATGAGAAAAGAATTAGAGCCTACGGGTTATGTAACGTGGGAGGTACCAAATAACGAGAAGATAATTGCAATTACATTTGATGATGGTCCGGATCCTACGTATACTCCGCAGGTGTTAAAGCTATTACACCAATATAAAGCTGAGGCAACTTTTTTTATGATTGGTTTTCGGGTTCAGCGGAATCCGTATTTAGTTAAGCAGGTGCTAAAGGAAGGACATGAGATTGGAAATCATACGATGAATCATTTATATGCTAGAAGTGCATCTGATGAAAGATTAAAAGATGATATTTTAGCGGGGAAAAAGTATTTACAAAAGTGGGTAAAGGAGCCGCTACTTTTCCGTCCACCAGGTGGATATATTAACGATGCAGTTTTTACAACGGCAAAAGAAGCGGGTTATCAAACCGTTTTATGGTCTTGGCATCAAGATCCAAAAGATTGGGCAAATCCAGGAACTGAGTCCATTGTGAATCATGTTGTGAAAAATGCGAAGAGCGGAGATATTGTGTTACTGCATGACGGAGGAAATGATCGTAGTCAAACGGTAGCTGCATTAGAAAAAATCCTGTCGGCCCTTCAAAAGGAAGGGTATCGATTTGTGAAAGTTTCGGAATTGTTACGTTATAAGCATTAAATAAAAATCCCAAAAGGATTTCCTTTTGGGATTTTTCATTATTGATTCTTTTTACGTTTTTTATTATTTTGACGCTGAGCTGGTGTTAGTGGCTCGTTTGCGAATTCTTCATTATAGCCAGTTCCTTGTCCTTGTGCTGATGCAGCATTCATTCCTGAAATTACATGATTTGCTTTACGTTTACCCATTTATTTTCACCTCTACAATGTTTTCTTTATAAAAATACTTCTCTGTTCATTACATGTATGAACAGAGAAGAAAAGCTCCAAAAAGAAAGCTTTACTTTATGATAATAGTATTCATAAGGAGAGCGAATACTATTCGGATTTAGAGAGATAAAGAAAACTTATGATAAACCATAAGTTTCTTATTATTTACTTATTTAGAAAGTTGTAATAAGATATTATCGTAAGGTATTGAAAAATTTGTCTACATTTTATATTCAGACAACTTAGTCACGTTTAACAGGGGGGAAACATAATGGTCAAACATAATCCATTTCAATCTCGTGAAACATTTGAAGTAGATGGAAAAACGTATCATTATTATCAATTGAAAGCGCTTGAAAACGCAGGGGTTGGCAACGTATCAAAATTACCGTATTCAATTAAAGTTTTGCTTGAATCTGTACTTCGTCAAGTTGATGGACGTGTAATTACAGAAGAGCATGTTACAAATTTAGCGAAGTGGGGAACGAAAGATGTTCAAGATATCGATGTTCCATTTAAACCATCTCGCGTAATTTTACAAGACTTCACAGGTGTTCCAGCTGTCGTTGATTTGGCTTCACTTCGAAAAGCAATGGCGGACATGGGTGGAGATCCTGATAAAATTAATCCAGAAATTACTGTAGACCTTGTAATCGATCACTCTGTACAGGTTGATAGAGCGGGTACAGCAGACGCGCTTGAATTCAACATGGACTTAGAGTTTAAACGTAATGAAGAACGTTATAAATTTTTAAGCTGGGCACAAAAATCGTTTGATAACTATCGTGCAGTGCCACCAGCAACAGGTATTGTACACCAAGTAAACCTTGAGTATTTAGCACCAGTTGTTCATGCGGTGAAAAATGCTGAAGGTGAATTAGTTGCATATCCAGATTCATTAGTGGGAACAGACTCTCATACTACAATGATTAATGGTATCGGTGTCCTTGGATGGGGCGTTGGTGGTATTGAGGCAGAAGCAGGGATGCTTGGACAACCTTCATACTTCCCAGTACCAGAAGTAATCGGTGTTAAATTAACTGGTACACTTCCAAGTGGTACAACAGCAACAGACGTTGCGTTAAAAGTAACACAAGTGTTACGTCAGAAAGGTGTAGTTGGTAAATTTGTTGAGTTCTTCGGTAGCGGACTACAGAGCATGCCTTTAGCTGACCGTGCAACAATTTCAAACATGGCACCAGAATACGGTGCAACTTGTGGATTCTTCCCAATTGATGAAATTTCATTAGATTACTTACGTTTAACAGGAAGAGACGAAGAACAAATTCGCATTGTTGAAGAATACTGTAAAGCAAACGGTTTATTCTATACAGCAGACAGCAAAGATCCAATTTATACAGATCTTGTTGAAATTGATTTAAATACAATTGAATCTAACCTTTCAGGACCAAAACGTCCACAAGATTTAATCCCTCTTTCAAACATGAAAGATGAGTTCCATAAAGCGGTTGTGGCACCAGTTGGAACGCAAGGACTTGGGTTCAATGAACAAGAATTTGATAAAGAAGTGAAAGTTGCATTAAAAGATCAAGAAGTAACGATGAAAACAGGTGCAATTGCAATCGCTGCGATTACAAGCTGTACAAATACATCTAACCCATATGTATTAATTGGTGCAGGCTTAGTTGCGAAAAAAGCAATTGAAAAAGGACTTAAAGTACCTGGTTATGTAAAAACATCATTAGCACCAGGATCTAAAGTAGTAACGGAATACTTAGATAAATCAGGCCTAACAACTTATTTAGATCAATTAGGATTCCAAACAGTTGGTTACGGATGTACAACTTGTATCGGTAACTCTGGCCCATTAGAACTAGAATTAGAAGAAGCAATTGCGGCAAATGACCTATTAGTAACATCTGTTCTATCTGGTAACCGTAACTTTGAAGGTCGTATTCATCCGCTTGTAAAAGCGAACTACTTAGCATCACCACCACTTGTTGTGGCGTATGCACTTGCTGGTACAGTCGATATCGACTTGAAAAATGATGCAATCGGTAAAGATGCAAACGGTAACCCGATTTACTTTAACGACATTTGGCCATCAGCTAAAGAAATTGAAGAAGTGGTTCAAAGCGTCGTAACGTCTGAATTGTTCAAAAAAGAATATGCACAAGTATTTAACAGCAATGAACGCTGGAATGAAATCCAAACTTCAAATGAAGCGTTATATACTTGGGATAATGACTCAACATACATTCAAAATCCACCGTTCTTTGAAGGATTATCAAAAGAACCAGGTGAAGTAGAAACCCTTTCAGGTTTACGCGTAGTTGGTAAATTTGGTGACTCTGTAACAACAGACCATATTTCACCAGCAGGTTCAATTGGTAAACATACACCAGCAGGCCGCTATTTATTAGAAAATGGCGTACAGCCAGTTGACTTTAACTCTTATGGTTCTCGCCGTGGTAATCATGAAGTTATGATGCGTGGTACATTCGCAAATATCCGTATCAAAAACCAAATCGCACCAGGAACAGAAGGTGGATATACAACTTACTGGCCAACTGGTGAAGTAACATCTATCTATGATGCTGCGATGAAATATAAAGAAGATGGCACTGGACTTCTTGTAGTTGCTGGTAAAGATTACGGTATGGGAAGCTCTCGTGACTGGGCTGCGAAAGGTACAAACCTTTTAGGAATTAAAGCAGTTATCGCAGAAAGTTTCGAACGTATTCACCGTAGTAACTTAGTACTAATGGGTGTATTACCATTACAATTTAAAGATGGCGAAAGTACAGAAACATTAGGTCTTGTTGGTAACGAATCATTTGAAATTCAAATTGATAAAACAGTTAAGCCACGTGACCTTGTAAAAGTAGTTGCAATTGACCCAGAAGGAAACGAAAAACAATTTGAAGTAATAGCACGTTTCGACAGTGAAGTTGAGATTGACTACTATCGCCACGGTGGTATCCTGCAAATGGTTCTTCGTGAGAAAGTTGAAGAATCTAAGGTGTCAAACTAAGTAAAATGTTGTAGTAAACGAGAAAAGTAAATATTTTCAATCAAAATGAGGAAGCTGACTGATGTTAGCTTCCTCATTTTATGGGCAATTATCTTTATTCTGGTTTATTGAGCTTGTATTCGTATGTAGAATAGTTTTCGGTATTAAATTCTTTTACTAATATAATCTTATTTGTGTCCGGATCATATTTGAAAATTTTGATAGTATGTCTATCACCACTTGTAGGATCATCTTCTTGTAAAGCAAATGTATTTTCTGCAATTTGTGTCATATTATTAGTTGGTACATCCATTCTTGGAGTGTCGTGATTTGTAGAGACTTCAACAACCTTCCCTCTGTCAAAAAATATAAGGACTAAAATTAAGATGACAAAACATATGCGCATATAGCGTAGTTCTTTACTAATTGGATGCTCTCCCATAGCATTCGTCCTTTCTATGATTATTATGAACTAGAGATTGTTGTAATGGAGTAAAAGCTAATAATGCCAAGTGTAGTGAATAAAATAAACGATATCAAAGCTGTATAAATGCAAACACGGCCGATTTTTCTTCTTTCAGGATCTTTACTAAATAGGGATATAATCCATCCGATAATACCAATAGGATAGAATATGAAACTGAAAATATAGAGAATAGCTTTTTCAAATGAGTGCATAAGAACCCTCCTTATTTCAAATGAAGGTATTTGAAATAAACAATAGAAAGTAGTGGTAAAATAACAAAAATAAAAGTCACAGGATGGATGAGTAATCGCAGCAGGAGTATCACCTCATGTATTTAAATTTTTACGAAAACGTATTTGAGTGAAAATTTTAGAAACGATTAGTCCGATTATATAAAGAAAGCTTAGAATAAAAATTGTGCTAGAGATAGGCGATTTTTGCGAAGCGTATAACAACCTATCAATATAATAAATTTGATTTACATCTGTAATTGATTTTGGTGAAAAGACTAAATATTTCTCCCAATTCTTTTCCACAGCAATTATCGCACCTGTAGAATGTGTGACAAGTAATGTGTAAAGAAAAATAGGAAGAACAATCATGAGTTGTAAACCGATTAATCCTGTTTTATGTTTTCTCCAGTATAACCAGCGAATTATCATAATTCCTATTAAATAGACAATGGATAATACAAAAATTGTAGTAAAAACTGGATTATACTTAAAGGCATACAACAGTTTGTCAATTTCATAAATTTGATTGGAGCCTTCTGCTGTTTGGGGAGTGAAGACGATATGTTGTTTCCAGTCCTCTGAAATACTTAAGTAGCTAGCAGTCCAGCTTGTAATAAACAATGAGAAAAATAAAATGGGGAGAATGATAACATATTGTAACCAATGTAAAACGGTTTTATTCATAAATAATGACGCCCTTTCCAAATTATAACTATTTTTATTATATGATAAAAAGAAGTGATTTTCATTTTTATTAAGAATATTCTATTTATTTTGAAGGAGAATATTTCCAAGCTTGTCCGTATAAGCTAAAATAAAGTATAAATACTATTGTTATTTTTAAGTGATATATAAAATGAGATAAGCGATAAGGATGATGTATATGTGGCGAAAGCTTACCATTGTTGTAGTGTTGCTTTGTTTAGCGAGCTATGCAGTTTATGAACAGCTCGGAAAGAATGAGAAACAAGTAAGGGAAGAACCAGTGAAAAGCGAAGCGGCGATGAAAGAAGTCATTGCAAAAAATGGGATTGAAGTAGGCAAGATTGCACCGGATTTTGAGTTATCAAAATTAGATGGCACAAAAGTAAAATTATCGGATTTTAAGGGGAAGAAAGTTATTTTAAATTTCTGGGCAACGTGGTGTGGACCTTGTCAGCAGGAAATGCCGGATATGGAAGCTTTCTATAAGAAGCATAAAGATGATGTAGAAATCCTTGCTGTAAATTATACGGTTTCTGAACGTGCTAACGGAGAAGAAAAAGTGAAAAAGTTTGCAGAAGAGAAGGGATTGACATTTCCTATTTTACTTGATAAAGATATAAATGTTACAACAATGTATAAAGTAATTACCATTCCAACTTCTTATTTTGTGGATACAAAAGGTGTGATTCAAGATAAATTTATCGGACCGATGACACAAAAAGAAATGGAGAAGAGAATTGCGAAAATAAAATAATGAAAGAGGACAGAATTGACTATTTGTCATTTCTGTCTTTTCTTTTTCATTAAGCAGCTTGTTCGTGATATGATGAAAGAAATTTCATCGAAAATAATGATTGGGGAGCGTATATTGTGGGGAATTTACCATTGACAGGAGACTATGTTGTTATTGATTTTGAAACGACAGGATTTAACCCTTATAATGATCGAATAATTCAAGTGGCAGCGGTTCGGTATCGTAATCATGAGCTGGTAGATCAATTTGTTTCTTTTGTAAATCCAGAGCGATTTATTCCTAATCGAATTACGAGTTTAACAGGAATTACAAATTATCGCGTTTCGGATGCTCCAACGATTCAGGAAGTTTTGCCGTTATTTTTAGCGTTTTTAGGAGAAGATACCATTGTTGCTCATAATGCTTCGTTTGATATGCGTTTTTTAAAGAGTAATGCAAATATGCTTAGATTGCCAGAACCTAAAAATATAGTAATTGATACCGTCTTTTTAGCGAAAAGATATATGAAACATGCCCCGAACCATAAGTTAGAAACTTTAAAAAGAATGCTCGGAATTCGTTTAAGTTCTCATAATGCACTTGACGACTGTATCACATGTGCAGCTGTGTATCAAAAATGTGCTGCTATTCAAGAAGAAGGACAAAAGAAAACAAAAAAAGAAACGGTTGAAGAAGACGAAGTGTACACACTAATAAAAGAAATGCTTGTAAAGCATAATCGCGATATAGAATGGATTCGCAATGTGAGTGTTGGAAGTTATCTAGATATAAAGGCTTTTTATCCGATTATAAGGGTGAAGGTAAAAGGGCGAAAAAAATATGTTTTAACTGAAAAGACAGAACAAGACATATTAGGAATATATCCTACTTTAAAATGTGAGCCGGCTTTAAAAAGTGAAATAGGGACAACTAGAATTATGATTGAAAGCATAGAGGACTTCACAAAGTTAGAAAATTATATTTTAGAGAGTTATGATGCAGTCATGCAAGCGCTGAATGAGTACAAAGAAATGAAAGATAATGCGGATGAAGAAATTAAAAAGTATTTAAGTATAACGAAATGATAAAGTGAAACTTTAATCAGTGGGGGAATTCTTCATCTCCTACTTAAGTTGTTTCATTTTGCTGAATTTTGAGAGGATATTACTTGTTTGTAAATAGCAGGATAAAATGTTTGGGAATCCATTAGTTGTTTAAGAACAGCTAATGGATTTTTTTGTTAACAAAAGACTTTTCTTTGACAAAACATAAAATTTTCTTGCAAATCTGATTAAAGAGTTTTTCATTTGCTTATACTAACTATAGTAAGAAAGAGAAGGAGAAAGGATGAGCAGCATGAGAAGAAATCGTCGAAGAACATTTAAAGAACTTGTGAAGGAAAATAAGCGGCAACTACTAAACGATCGTGATGCAATTGAACGGATTGAGGAACGAATCGAGAAGCGTTATGAAATGCAACTTTTTAAGCAGGCTGAATAATTCTTATCACTAGTATGATACTAGTGATAAGGAGGCGATAAGAATGGGAAATCCAAAGAAGAATTCCAAAGATTTTACACCAGATCATATTGGAACACAGTCGAAAAAAGCCGGTGGAAACAAAGGGAAGCAAATGCAAGACCAAACAGGGAAACAACCAATTGTTGATAACGGTTAAAGAAAAGGAGAATGTTTTCATTCTCCTTTTTTTTATGTGCATACATAATCTAATTCGTTTTTGGAAAACTAACATGGTATGTATATTTCAACTAGGAGGGAATTCATATGACAGAGCAATATAAAGCGAATCCAGATGACAGAAGTGATAATGTAGAAAAACTACAAGAAATGGTACAAAATACGATTGATAACTTTAATGAGGCAAAAGAAACTGCAGAGGTTTCGAATGAAAAAGATCGCGCTGCAATTGAAGCGAAAAATCAACGCCGTTTAGAAAGTATTGATTCATTGAAAAGTGAAATAAAAGATGAATCTGAATATGATGCGTAAAAAAGGCTGACAGTTGTCAGCCTTTTTTTGTAATCGAGAAATTTTCCACAAGTAAACGCCAATTTTGCGGGAAAGGAAGCCCGATTTTCCAATAGCTAATCCCGCGAATGCCTTGTTCTTTTATTAAATTAAATTTACTCTGAACAGACCTGGCATCTTCAAACCATACTTCATGCTGTACACCATTTTCATCAAAGTAATTAAAGTGTGGTGCTTGTGCTGTAAAATCATAACGAATTGGAACATTATATTTACGGGCAAGTGCAACGGCTGCGACAGAGCTAATGGCTTTTGCTGGTGGATTTCCTTCTTTAAAGGGAAGCTTCCAGTCGAAGCCATATAAATTTTGTCCCATCATAATTTTTCGCGGAGGCATTTGAGATTTTGCATATTGAATTACCTGTTTCACGGGACCGATAGGAGATATAGCCATCGGTGGTCCTCCTTGCCATCCCCAGTCATATGTCATAATCACGACAAAATCAACAATTTCCCCCTGGGCTTTGTAATCGTGTGCTTCGAAAAATTTTCCTTTTTGCTTCGAACTTGTTTTTGGGACAAGTGTGGTGCTTAACGTATATCCTTCAGGTAGTCGTGTTTTTACATTTCGTAAAAATCGGTTATATGCTTCGCGATCTTCGGGTGCAACATTTTCAAAGTCAAAATGAATATCACGCATATTATATTTTTTAGCTGTTTGGAGGATATTTGTAATGAATTTATTTTGAATAGTAGCGTTTCTTAGAAGAACAGAGGCTAATTCAGCGCTAAAATTTCCATTTTCAATATTTGTAATAACGAGCATTGGGATTGTTTGACCTTGCACTGCAATTTGAGCAATTTTTGCGGTTTCAGTCGGCTCTTTTAACGTTCCATCGCGCAATGCTTCAAAGCTAAAGTAGGCTAAATATGTGAGATAAGGATTGATGGCCCGCGTAGCATTCACTAAACTTTCTTTAATTGGAATAGTAGAAGGTTGTAAGTAGGCAATAGATTCTATCGTTCGTTTAGAGCCATTTGGTACATATAGTTGTTGACCAACATGAAGAATGGACTTTAATGATAGATTGTTAACTTTTGCTAAGCTAGCAAGAGGAACGTTATATGTTTGAGAAATTCGATAAAGACTGTCTCCGGGCTGTACATAATAATTATTACCTCTCGTATTTACAATTAGTGCCTGACCGACAACAAGTGTCTCAGCTGGATTGAGTCCGTTGTCTTTTACAATTTCTTCGGGTGTAGTGCCATATTTTGACGCTAAGCTATATACGCTATCACCACTACGAACGGTTACAATTTGAATCATATATTCGCTCCTTTCAGTAAAAAGATCCACCGTTTCTATTTTATTTTTGATTTCACTGTATTATGATTAAATGTATGTAAGGAAACAGAAGTGAGAAGGAGATAAAGATATGTTTGTAGCAGAACACGAAATCGAGATCCGCTATGCGGAAACAGATCAAATGGGCGTTGTTTACCATTCAAATTATTTAGTATGGCTTGAATTAGGGCGTACAAAATTGATACAAGAATTAGGATTTTCATATATTGAAATGGAGAAAGAAGGAGTTATTTCTCCCGTATTAGATTTGCAAATTTCATATCGGAAAGCAATGCGTTATGGAGAAAAGGCAATCGTGAAAGCATGGATTGATTCAGTTAGTCCCCTTCGTGTTATATATGGATATGAAATTTATAACGGTGATGGAGATCTTTGTATTACAGCTACAACAACAAATATTTGTGCGAAAAAAGAAGGGTTTCGTCCTGTGTCCTTTAAGAAATTATATCCAGAGTGGTATGCGAAATATGAGGAAATTAAGAAAAAATAAAAAAGCGTGGCAAAAGCCACGTTTTTTTATTTTTCGTAATTAAATTGAGGGAAGTCATCACCGTCGTTAAAGGTAACGGATAAGTCATGTCCATCAAAGAACCATTCATCATCACCTTCAACGAAGAAAGTAATGCCGTCTTCTTGAGTTTGAACAGCAGGATGTGCAGGATCGTCTTTACGGATTCCTAAAGAAAGTCCTTTTTGAACAGTACTGCAACCGCCATATTGTACGAAAAAGCGAAGTGTATCGCCAGATTGTAAGTTTAATTCATCTTTATACCAATTTACTGCTTCTTTTGTTACGGAAAGATTCATGTATAGTTCCTCCAAGTTATGTTGCTTTTTCTTTAGTATAAAAAATAACGCAAAAAGACGCTATTAATATGCTTTGCGTTTTCTTTTTGCGTTATGTGGGTCACAACCTTACTTTTGTTTCTTTGTCAAATTTGCTTTTGGTTCAGTTTTATTTATAATTCGTCCAATATTTGCACGGTGTCTATAAATAACCATACCAGCTAATAAACACATCGCAACAATGAAGATTTTATCCCCGTCAATAATTGATGCGATAACAGCTACGATAGCTGTTACCATAGAAGAAAGCGATACGTATCTCGTTGTAAATAGAAGGGTGAAAAAGATAACAGCTAATATTGCAAAAATAACTGGCGCATAGCATAAGAGTACTCCAGCAGAAGTTGCAACTGCTTTTCCGCCGCGGAATTTTGCAAAGATTGGGTATACATGTCCAAGAACTGCAGCTAATCCAAACCAAAGGGGATGGATATCTAAGGCAAAAATTAACGGCAGAGCTGTCGCTAACGTTCCCTTTAAAATGTCAGCAATTGTAACGATAAAACCTGCTTTTTTCCCTAGCGTCCGAAATGTATTCGTTCCTCCTAAATTACCGCTACCATGCTCGCGAATGTCGATTCCGTAACCAATTTTTCCAACAACAAGTGCAGATGGAATCGAGCCAAGTAAATAGGCAACGATAAATAAAAGATATGTAATAAGCATGAGTTCAGTCTCCTTTATTCAAATGTGTTGATAAAGGGTAAAAAGAGTTTTTCCCATATATTGTACCATACATTTGTAAAGAGCACATTTCTTTTTTGTAAATGAAAAATTCAAAGTTTCTTAAAAAAACTTTCACAAGAATGTTACATTTCTCACAGACTCACCAGAACTATATGTTGTATCATTTTGTTAGTGAATAAACAAGATGTTGTTGGGGGTTTGAAAAATGATGAAACAAAGTGCGCGTGGAGAAGAATTAGTGAAGATGTTTGAAACAATAGTCCACGGGAATGAGCAAGATTTAATACAAGAAAATGCAAATGTTGATGGACGGTCTCCTATGGGAATGATGGGAACATTCGCATCTGAGAGCGCAAAATATTATGCAACGGAACAGTTGCTTTCTGAACAAGTGAAAAAAGCAATCAATCAAAATATATTATACCCACATGATTTAGATTTTTATGCGACAGGTACGACAACGTGTTCGCAAATTCCTTTAGCGCAAATGCTTGAGAAAGGATTTCATACTGGGCATGGACATATGAGACAACCACAAGATATTAAAAGTGCATTGGCACTTTCTTCGATTATTTTCCAAGCGAATCAAAACATGCAGCATGGTGGTCAATCATTTGCGTTATTTGATATTGATTTAGCACCGTATGTAAGAAAAACATTTGAGAGAAATAAGAAAAGATTAGGGACGTATCCGTTAACAAAAGAGCAAGTAGAAGAGTTTGCATGGAAAGAAACAGAGAATGATACGTATCAAGCTTGTGAAGCTTTTATCCATAATTCCAATAGCATGCATAGTAGAGGCGGTGGGCAAGTTCCGTTTATTTCTATTAACTACGGAACGGACACGTCGAAAGAAGGAAGATTGTTAATTAAACAATTATTACGAGCGACGCAAGCTGGATTAGGAAAAGGGGAAACACCTATTTTCCCAATTCAAATCTTTAAACTAAAAAAAGGTGTGAATTTTGAAGAAAGTGATCCGAACTATGATTTATTTGAATTGGCGTTAGAGACGACAGCAAAACGATTATTCCCCAATTTTTCATTTTTAGATGCACCATTTAATGCAGTGCATTATGATGGGCGTCCAGAAAGCGAAGTATGTTATATGGGTTGTCGTACTCGTGTTATGTCCAATATTCATGGGGAAGAGACTGCAATTGGAAGAGGGAATTTATCGTTTACTTCTATTAATTTAGTGAAACTAGCGTTGATTAGTGGCTCGAAAGAAGCATTTTTTGAAGCTTTAAATTATTATATCGATCTTGGTATTCGTCAACTACTAGAACGATTTGCTTACCAATGTACGAAAAAGGCAAGAGATTTTCACTTTTTATATTCACAAGGAGTATGGCGGGGCGGAGAAAATTTGCACCCTGAAGATTCTGTCGCTGAAATTTTAAAGCAAGGAACATTAAGTATCGGATTTATTGGTCTTGCAGAATGTTTAGTTGCTTTAAAAGGAAAACATCATGGAGAAGACAAAGATTCATGGAATCTTGGACAGGAAATTGTTGCCTTTATGAGACAGAAAATGGATGTGGCAACGGAAGAACATCAATTGAATTTCTCTTTAATTGCAACGCCTGCAGAAGGACTGTCGGGAAAATTTGTTAGAAAAGATCGAGACGAATTTGGGGTTATTAGCGGTGTAACAAATCATAACTACTATACGAATTCATTTCACATTCCGGTTTATTACAACATTCAAGCGATAGACAAAATCCGTTTAGAAGGACCGTTTCATGCGCTTTGTAATGGTGGACATATTACGTATATTGAATTAGATGGGGCCGCGGTTCATAATCAAAAAGCATTAAAACAAATCGTGCAGGCTATGGCGCAATATGGAGTTGGCTATGGATCAATTAATCACCCAGTAGATCGTTGCAAATGCTGCGGCTATCATGGTGTCATTGGAAATGAATGTCCAAGCTGTGGAAACGAAGACGAGAATCAAATAGAAAGAATCCGTCGCATTACGGGATATCTTGTAGGTGATATGTCCAAATGGAATAGTGCAAAGCGCAGTGAAGAAGAGGATCGGGTGAAACATAAATGAGAGTAATGAATATTATTCATGATAGTGTAGTAGATGGGGAAGGATTGCGGACAGTTGTGTTTTTTGCGGGCTGTCCGCATCGTTGTTTAGGATGCCATAATCCTAAGTCATGGAATATTTGTAATGGAACTGAAATGACCGTAGAAGAAATTGTGAAAGAGATTGCCAAAAATCCGCTTACTGATGTAACATTTTCAGGTGGAGATCCATTTTTTCAGGCTGCGGAAGTGAAGAAAGTAGCAAATGCGGTGAAAACTTTGAAAAAAAACTTATGGATTTACACTGGTTATACATTAGAAGAGATACAGAGTTCTCAAAATAATGATATGATAGAGTTGTTACAGTATGGGGATGTTCTGGTCGATGGAAGGTTTGAACTTGAAAAAAGAGACTTAACACTTCCATTTCGCGGAAGCTCCAATCAACGTATTATTCGATTGAAAGAGTAAAAAGGCGGGATAGGTCAGATGAACAAAACAGTATTACTTGTTGAAGACGAAAGAAGACTACGCGAAATTGTTAGTGATTATTTTCGCAATGAAGGTTTTGAAGTGATAGAAGCTGAAGATGGAAAACAAGCATTAGAATTATTTGCTGAACATACAATTGATTTAATTATGTTAGACATCATGTTGCCAGAGATAGATGGTTGGTCTGTTTGTCGTCGCATTCGAAAAGAGTCAGCGGTACCAATTATTATGCTTACAGCACGTTCTGATGAAGATGACACATTGTTAGGTTTTGAACTTGGGGCTGATGAATATGTAACAAAGCCTTTTAGTCCAAAAGTACTAGTAGCTAGGGCGAAAACTTTATTAAAACGTGCTGATGGGGCAGTAGGAGTTGCAGAAGAGAATGCACTTTCTATGGCTGGAATCGATGTGAATCGTCTTTCGCGCACGGTATCGGTAAACGGAGAAGAAATTATATTAACGCATAAAGAATTTGAACTTCTTGTTTATTTAATGGAGAATAAAGGAATCGTATTATCACGCCAACATTTATTAGATCAACTTTGGGGATATGATTATTATGGTGATGATCGTACTGTAGATACACATATAAAAAAGTTGCGGAATAAGTTAGGTGACAAAGCAAAACATATCGGGACTGTCATTCGAGTTGGATATAAGTTTGAGGAATAGTTTTTAAATACTATGTAATAGAAAAAACGATAGAAAAGATTTCTTTTTTGGTTGGAAGAGAGAATCCGCCCATGGATAGAAGCGGTCAGTGCCTTTTTTAGCCCCAGGCCAAGTGAAAACAGAGGGGGAAAACGAGTGGAGATCTCTTTTTATTTTCATAGTCGCGAGTAGTAAAATGGTGTGAAATCAATATATAGTGGAGAACTGATAGAAAAGCTTTCCTTTTTGGTTGGAAGAGAGAATCCGCCCATGGGTAGAAGGGTTCAATGCTTTTTTAGCCCCATGCCGAGTGAAAACAGAGGGAGAAAACGAGTGGAGATCTCTTTTTATTTTCATAGTCGCGAGTAGTAAAATGGTGTGAAATCAATATATAGTGGAGAACTGATAGAAAAGATTTCTTTTTTGGTTGGAAGAGAGAATCCGCCCATGGATAGAAGCGGTCAGTGCCTTTTTTAGCCTCAGGCCAAGTGAAAACAGAAGGAGAAAATGAGTGGAGGTCTCTTTTTGTTTTTCGTAGCAGCAACTTATATGTTGAAAATATAGTACATTTACACTCTCTTTTGTAGATGAAAATGTACAAATTACAGATTTTTTGTCTACAATAATGAAAAAAAGTATTTTTTTAATTGGATTTCACGATGAGTTCACAAGAAGGACACAAAATGTGACTATACTGAAAATACGAATTCAGCAGAGAGGGGATATCAATTATGGGATATTATGACGGACCAAATATGAATGAAGAGCATAGTGAAACGAGAGAAGTAAAAAAATCAGGTAGTAAAAAAGGGTACTTTTTTACAGGTCTAGTTGGAGCAGTTATCGGAGCTGTTTCCATTAGTTTTGCAGCACCGTATATGCCATGGACAAATGGAAATGGGACGGCATTAACTTCTAATTCAAAAGTAGAGGGAACTGTGGTTCCTGTTGTAAATAAAGTAAAGGGTGAAACAGATTTACCTGGTATGATTGAAGGGGCGAAAGAAGTAGTTGTAGGTGTTATCAATATGCAACAGAACATAGATCCATTTGCAATGGAGCAAGCAGGGCAGGAACAAAAAGCTGGAACAGGATCTGGTGTAATTTATAAAAAAGTTGGGAATAAAGCGCTCATTGTAACAAATAATCACGTAGTAGACGGAGCAAACAAACTGGCAGTAAAACTAAGTGATGGTAAAACAGTGGATGCAAAATTAGTTGGGAAAGATCCATGGTTAGATCTAGCAGTTGTAGAGATTGATGGATCTAATATTAATAAAATAGCAACACTTGGTGACTCCAGTAAAATTCGCGCTGGTGAATCAGCAATTGCGATTGGGAATCCATTAGGTTTTGACGGTAGTGTAACAGAAGGAATCATTAGTAGTAAAGAACGCGAAATCCCAGTTGATATTAATGGTGACAAACGCGCAGATTGGCAAGCGCAAGTTATTCAAACAGATGCAGCGATTAACCCTGGGAACAGTGGGGGTGCTTTATTTAATCAAAACGGTGAAGTTATCGGTATTAATTCTAGTAAAATTGCACAACAAGAAGTAGAAGGAATTGGCTTTGCTATTCCAATTAATGTAGCAAAACCAGTGCTGGAATCCCTTGAAAAAGATGGAACGGTAAAACGTCCAGCGATGGGAGTAGGAGTCGCATCTCTTGAAGAGATACAACCGTATGCAGTAGATCAATTAAAGTTACCAAAAGATGTTAGAAGTGGCGTTATTTTAAGTAAGATTTATTCCGTTTCACCAGCTGAAAAAGCGGGACTTGAGCAATATGATGTTGTTGTAGCGTTAGATGGACAAAAAATTGAAAATGCGCTTCAATTCCGTAAATATTTGTATGAAAAGAAAAAAGTAGGCGACAAAATTGAAGTTACGTTCTATCGAAATGGTGAAAAAATGACAAAAACAGCTACACTAGCAGATAACTCAGCTGCTACGAATTAATAAAGAAAGTCTCTTTCGTATTGAAAGAGACTTTCTTTATCGGCTATACTAAAAGAATAGGAGGGAGTTAATATGACAATTGAAAACCCAACTCGTACGGAAATTGGTGAAGTATTAAAAAATAGTAAAACAATTGCGGTTGTTGGATTATCTAACAAACCAGAACGTACATCATATATGGTTTCAAAAGCAATGCAGGATGCAGGGTATCGTATTATCCCGGTAAATCCAGCCGTAGATGAAGTGCTGGGGGAAAAAGCTGTTCCGTCATTAAAAGACATTAAGGTGCATGTTGATATAGTAAATGTATTCCGTCGTTCCGAATTTTTAATGGACGTTGCAAAGGAATTTGTGGAGATTGATGCGGATGTTTTTTGGGCACAATTAGGAGTACAAGATGAAGATACATATAAATTTTTAAAGGAAAAGGGCTATACTGTTATTATGGATCGTTGTATAAAAGTAGAACATGCAATGACGAGGTAGTATAGACATTGTAAACGAAAGATCGATTCAGCTCGGGGTAATACTTGAAGACTGGGTAGATGAACGAGGTGTTCATCATGAGATTTTTTAAAGGCTGTTTTTGGGGATTGCTACTTGTTATCCCATTTTGGATAATTGTCATTTGGTTAATTGCCAAATGGTGGAGTGTGTAATTGGAATGCATATCCATTTTTCGTTGACAAACGATTATTTTTCTGAAATAGTAGCCTAGAGGAATCCTTGTGAAAAAACAAGGATTTTTCTATTGAAAATAGTATATAAAAGACATAACATAACTTGCCAAAAGGATGGTTAAGGCGTTATTCTATAATAGAAACATATGTTCTGACTTTGATTAGGAAAGGGGCAAGGAGTTTGGCGAAGCATCAATTTCAATATAACGAAGATGCAATTCAAGTGCTTGAAGGTCTTGAAGCCGTTCGAAAACGCCCGGGTATGTATATCGGGAGCACGGACAGCCGTGGGTTGCATCATTTAGTATACGAAATAGTAGATAACTCCGTTGATGAAGCATTAGCGGGATTTGGCGACGAAATTTCTGTCGTAATACATAAAGATAATAGTATTAGTGTTATTGATAAAGGGCGCGGGATGCCTACGGGAATGCATAAACTTGGAAAACCTACACCTGAAGTGATTTTAACTGTACTTCATGCAGGGGGGAAGTTTGGACAAGGAGGTTATAAAACGAGTGGCGGTTTACACGGTGTTGGTGCATCTGTTGTAAATGCATTATCAGAATGGCTCGTTGTAACCATTAAACGCGATGGGTATATATATGAACAACGTTTTGAAAATGGTGGTGTTCCTGCAACGACACTAGAGAAAATTGGAAAAACAAAACAATTTGGAACAACGATGCATTTTAAACCAGATCCATCAATTTTCAGTACAACAAATTATAATTATGAAACGTTATGTGAGAGATTACGTGAATCTGCATTTCTGTTAAAAGGTATGAAAATCACTATAAGAGATGAACGAAATGATTTAGAAGATGTTTTTCATTATGAAACAGGAATTGAAGCATTTGTTTCTTACTTAAACGAAGAAAAGGACTCTATACATCCAGTTGTTTACTTCGCTGGTGAACAAAATGGGATTGAAGCAGAACTTGCATTTCAATTTAACGATGGCTATTCAGAAAACATTCTTTCATTCGTAAACAATGTACGTACGAGAGATGGAGGGACACATGAGGCAGGATTTAAAACAGCGATGACACGTGTCTTTAATGAATATGCTCGTAAAGTCTCTTTGCTAAAAGAAAAAGATAAGAACCTAGAAGGTACAGATATTCGCGAAGGATTAGCGGCGATTGTTTCTGTACGTGTACCGGAGGATTTATTGCAATTTGAAGGTCAAACAAAAGGTAAGCTTGGTACAAGTGAAGGACGTTCATCTGTCGATGCAATTGTTTCGGAACATTTAGCATACTTTTTAGAAGAAAATCCAGATGTAGCAACACTTCTTGTGAAAAAAGCAATTAAAGCAGCACAAGCCCGTGAAGCAGCACGTAAGGCTAGAGAAGAAGCTCGTACTGGTAAAAAGAAAAAACGTTCAGAAGGAACGTTGAGTGGGAAGTTAACACCTGCGCAATCACGTAATCCACAGAAGAACGAACTATACTTAGTAGAGGGTGACTCTGCTGGTGGCTCTGCAAAGCAAGGGCGTGATCGCCGTTTCCAAGCTGTCTTGCCACTGCGAGGTAAAGTAATTAACACGGAAAAGGCAAAGCTAGCAGATATTTTCAAGAATGAAGAAATTAACACGATTATTTATGCAATTGGTGGCGGCGTTGGAAATGAATTTGCTGTCGAGGATATCAACTATGATAAAGTTGTCATTATGACTGATGCTGATACAGATGGTGCACATATTCAAGTGTTACTACTTACGTTTTTCTACCGTTATATGAAGCCACTAATTGAAGCTGGTAAAGTATTTATTGCTCTTCCACCTTTATACAAAGTAAGTAAAGGAAAAGGAAAAAGCGAAGTTATTGAATATGCATGGTCAGATGAAGAATTAGATGGCGTAACAAAAAAGGTCGGTAAAGGATATATGTTGCAGCGTTATAAAGGTCTTGGTGAAATGAACGCGGATCAGTTGTGGGAAACAACAATGAATCCCGAAACCCGTACGCTAATTCGTGTGAAAATAGATGATGCAGCTAGAGCAGAGCGCCGCGTAACAACATTGATGGGTGACAAAGTAGAGCCACGTCGGAAATGGATTGAGCGTAATGTACAGTTTGGTATGCAAGAGGAAGGTAATATTTTAGAAAATGAAATGATTATGGAGACGGAGGTGGAATAACATGCAGGCAGAGAAGTTTCATGACCTCCCGCTTGAAGACGTGTTAGGTGACCGCTTTGCACGTTATAGTAAATATATTATTCAAGATCGCGCGCTACCAGATGCGCGTGATGGTTTAAAACCAGTACAACGTCGAATTTTATATTCAATGTATGTAGAAGGAAACGTACATGATAAAGCGTTTCGTAAATCAGCGAAAACAGTCGGTAACGTTATTGGTAACTACCATCCACACGGTGATTCTTCTGTGTACGAGGCGATGGTACGTTTAAGTCAAACTTGGAAAGTGCGTAATGTTTTAGTTGAGATGCACGGAAATAACGGTAGTGTTGATGGTGATCCGGCAGCGGCAATGCGTTATACAGAAGCACGTTTGTCACCAATCGCATCTGAATTATTACGTGATCTCGATAAAGAAACAGTAGAATTTGTGTCAAACTTTGACGATACAAGTGAAGAGCCTGTCGTACTGCCAGCAATGTTCCCGAATTTATTGGTAAACGGTTCAACAGGGATTTCAGCTGGATATGCAACAGAAATTCCACCGCATCACCTTGGAGAAGTAATTGATGCAACAATGATGCGTATCGATAAGCCGAATAGTTCCGTAGATGACTTATTAACAGTTATAAAAGGACCTGATTTCCCAACAGGTGGCATTATTCAAGGGCTTGATGGAATTAAAAAAGCATATGAAACAGGAAAAGGGAAAATCATCATTCGTGGAAAAGCGGAAGTTGAAACGATTCGCGGTGGCAAACAGCAAATTGTCATTACAGAAATTCCATACGAAGTCAATAAAGCAAACCTTGTAAAGAAAATGGATGAACTACGTCTAGATAAAAAGCTAGATGGAATTGCGGAAGTACGTGATGAGACAGATCGTACAGGTCTTCGTATTGTTGTGGAACTAAAAAAAGAAGCAAACGCAGAAGGTATTTTAAATTACTTATATAAAAATACTGATTTACAAGTTCCATATAACTTCAATATGGTGGCTATAAATAATCGTCGTCCAACATTAATGACGTTACCCAAGATTTTAGATGCGTACATTGGGCATCAAAAAGAAGTTGTTACACGTCGTTCAGAATATGAGTTGCGAAAAGCTGAAAATCGTCAACATATTGTGGCAGGTTTAATGAAAGCATTATCGATTTTAGATGAGGTAATTGAAACAATTCGAGCATCTAAAGATAAGCGTAATGCAAAAGATAATTTAAGTGCAAAGTTTGGATTCACAGAAGCGCAGGCAGAAGCAATTGTATCCTTGCAACTGTATCGTTTAACAAATACAGATATTACAGCACTAGAAAAAGAAGCGGAAGAACTAGAGAAGAAAATTACAGAATTACAAGCGATTTTACAAAGTGAGAAAAGGCTTCTTCAGGTCATTAAAGCAGATCTAAAGAGAGTAAAGAAAACGTATAGCGATAATCGCCGTGCTGTTATTGAAGAAGAAATTGAAGAAATTAAAATTGATGTGGAAGTTATGATTCCACAGGAAGATGTCATCGTTACTGTAACGAAAGAAGGTTATGTGAAGCGAACCGGTTGGCGCTCACATAATGCATCGAATGGGAAAGACTTCGGTATGAAAGAGGGCGACATCTTACTCGAGCGTTTCGATACAAATACAACAGAAATAGTTCTCTTATTTACGAATAAAGGAAATTATATTTATCTTCCAGTATACGAAATGCCAGACATTCGTTGGAAAGATTTAGGGCAGCATGTGGCAAATATCGTTTCACTTGATAGGGACGAGACATTAATTTGGGCAACCGTTGTACCGAATTTCGAGGAAGAAAAGCGATTTATTGTGTTTGTTACACGAAATGGTATGATTAAGAAAACGGAATTAAATCAGTATAAAGTTCAGCGCTATTCAAGAGCGTTTGTAGCCGTAAACTTGAAAAAAGATGATGAAGTTGTCGATATCTTCGCAACAGATGGAACAAGTGATATTGTTCTTGCAACACATGGTGCATATGCACTTATTTTTAATGAAGAAGAAGTAAGCCCAGTTGGTGTAAGAGCAGCTGGGGTAAAAGGGATTAATTTAAAAGAAGATGATTATGTTGCTTCTGGTAGACCGTTAAATAGTGAAAAAGATCAATTGATTCTCGTAACGCAGCGCGGTGCAGTTAAGCGATTAAAAGCTTCCCAAATTGAGAAATCAACAAGGGCGAAGCGAGGCCTGGTTATCTTCAAAGAGTTAAAACGTAATCCGTACCGCATTGTCGGTATTGAAATTGTTCGTGATGATGAACTTGTTTATATGAAAACAGAAAAACAGATTGTAGAAGAAATAGATCCGAAAGCATTTCGTAATAAAGACCGGTATAGTAACGGTAGTTTAGTACTAGATGTTACTGATACGGGTGAAGTGGTTGAGACGTGGACGAAGAAACGGATAGAATGAATAAGCGATAATAAAAATTCCAATTAAATATACTCATTTTATTAGTGAAAACCATGTTCTATATTATATAGAGCATGGTTTTTTTTGAAATATTGGAAGCTTTAAGCTTATTACTATTCTAATGAATTTTAGGATTTATCCCGTATTAACGGACAGTATCACTCTCACGTCAAATTTCAGTGAAAGCAAAGAAGTGAGAGATGAACTGTCCGTAAAGGTCCGATTAGTTCAACTAACCATCAGTAGGGGATGAAGAAACCCACCATTCATGGAAGTTTTACCTTATAAAATTCCTGTTGTACAAAATAAGTATCTTTACATAAATTTTCTCAATATAGAATTACATAAATTTTTGAATTTAATATTTAAAAATTCAAACTATTAATTTACAATAACTTAAGAACTATGGAACAGTAACAAATGTATGAACTATATTCTATAATAAAGGAGTCCATAAATGAAAAAAGTATATTCCTTTTTAATGACTGTATCTGTATGTATATTTATATCTGCTTGTTCCAATCAAACAAATTCTGAAAAAGAGGTAGAATCTGATAATAAAAAAGCTCCAATAGCTGAAACTAATGTAAAAGCTAAGCCTTATACAGAACCATTAACACAAGTAGGACAAGAAGCAAAGCATCCACTTGGAACAGTGATTCTAAAGCAATTAAGTGAGCCTAATACAATGATAGAAGCAGGGTCTCTTCATATTCAAGTAGAAAGAATTAAGGTAATTCAGAGTACAGAAGTAAGTGAAATTGGGAAATACAACTTAAAAGAACGAGGACTAGGTACAGAGCAAATGAATGCAATACAATTTACAACCACTTTAGAAAATACTTCAGATCAAGTACTTGATTTGGAACAAGGGCCTTTTAAAACACTTGTTTTAAGTAATGGTGAACAAGTAGATGTATATAAAATGAATGCGGATCCAAAAAGTCGAAGCTTAAATGCGAAGGAAAAAATGAAGTTTACACTTATCTGTTTCTTATCTCAAGCTCCAAATGATGTTAAATCCGTAAAAGTAATTACTGATGCGGTACGAGATCAGCAAACAAAAAATGAAGTGAGCACAGTAACTACTACTGAGATTACTATGTAAAAAAGAAAACAGCCTGATGAGGCTGTTTTCTTGTGTTTTCCAATTAAAAAGCGCAGTATCCAACAACTGGTTTGGATGAACCAGTTTTAATGAAATAGTCAGGAGCAAAGCCTTGATCTAACTCACCACCATAGCCATTATCATCTACAAAATCCCAAACCTTACTTCCCATATAAGATTCGCCATTCACATAGCAATATAACCAAAGTTGAGTGCCATCTGGAATGTTTGATTCAGTCCGTGTGCCATTTATTGTTGGAGTTGTGCGAAGATCAAGCCCAGAACCTGTTTTTTGTACCGGATAAAAAGCAGCTTCCGTTACCGATTGACTTGCAAATAAAACCGAACCTGCTACTGCTACTGAAGCAATTGATAATGCAACTTTTTTAAACATACGTGTTACCTCCTAATAAATTATATTTTATTGCAGATGGGGAATCCCCCTCATACCTATCAAATAAAAATCATCCTTTATTCAAGATTGGTAAGCATGAGGGAGAGCCCCTTTACTCCCCTATAAATTAATAGAATGTATGGTTAAAAATAAAAAATAAAGCTAATGTTTGTTTCTTTATCAATACTCTAGTTATGAGCTTGAAAAAATAGCGTTTTTGGTAAAATAAAAACGCTTATTTGTTGTTTTCAAACCATGTTTGAAACGTTTGTAAAGACTGTTCGCCTAATATACGATTCATTTCCTTTCCATCTTTGTAAGAAATAATTGTAGGTGTTCCTTTTATCTGAAACATATCCCAACCTTGTTTATATTCTTCTAGATTCAAAACTTGCATATCAATATTCATATTTTTTGTCATAGGAACTACAATTGGTGAAATCCTTTGGCAATGCGGACAGGTCGTTTTGTAGAAATAAACTATTTTTGTTTTGTGATTTGATAGATCTTGTTGCAATTGTTCGGGGGTAATTTGATTTTTATAATAATTTACCTTCTCAGTACTTATGGTTTTTTCACTTTTTGTTCCTTTATTGGTTAGAACAAAAACAAGTGTAAATATTGATAAAATAGTAATAATGAAAAAAAGCATTTTTTTCATATACTGTTTCTCTCCTTGCTTATTTTCATAAGAATAAAGCCACAAATAATAATAAGAAGAAAGGCTATTAGAGCGAGAAATGGGATTGTAATAAATCCGAACCAATCTAAATAATCCCCTGTGCAAGGTATTCTTCCACATGATGTTCCGTTTTCAGATAAAAATGGGATTTTTTGAAGGGAATAGTGATAGGCAGCTATACATGCGCCAATGATAGCGAGAATCAAACTATAAATCCCAATTCTATAATCTTTCCGAATAATAGCTGTTCCTAGTAAAAGAACTAGTGGATACATGAGAATACGTTGATACCAGCATAATGTACAGGGCTCATATTTCATTATTTCAGACAGATACAAACTCCCGAGGGTTGCAATAAAGGAAATCGACCAGCTACTAAACAATATGTATTCTAGTTTTTTTTCTGTATTGTTCATGACTTCACCCTTCCTTTTTTAGAGATGGAAATAATGAAATAAATCCTCTAAGAAAATAGAAGATAAAAAATAAATTTTAAAAATAGTTAGCTCAAGAGTTATTATAAATTATGTTTTTGTTTTGTATATTGAGAAAATTTTAATTTTATAAAATCTTATAGAAGAATAAAGTGAGATGAATTGAAAGTGGGCGTATACTTTTTTGGGGAATGCCTATGCCTATCAAGCAAATGTTTTATAGTACTCTCAAAACGAAAATTTCTTCTCTACAGTCATTTATAAGAATTCAGCTTGTCTTGTTATTTAAGTAACGGCTAATAATCAGTGGGGTATGAAGAAATCCCCACTGATTAAAGCTTTACTTTATTTTTACCGATCTAAGAATGAGCAAATGGTTATGTAAATAAAATAAAACTTGATATAATAACTATGAAATCGTTCTCAAATGTGGAGGGAATATATGAAAAAAATAGGAGTAGGGATTGTAGGATTTGGATTTTCTAGTACAACATTTCACATCCCTTTATTACAAACGATAGATGAATTTGATATTCGTGCGATAGTATCTTCGAAAGAAGAGGTAGTGAAACAAGCATTACCAACTGCGCAGGTAGTTCATACGGTTGGAGAATTAGTAAAGAGAGACGATATTGATCTTGTTGTTATTACGTCACCAAATACAACGCATTTTCCATTTGTAAAAGAAGCTATTGTACATGGCAAACATGTCGTTGTAGAAAAACCGTTTGTTGTTTCAGTTGAAGAAGGAGAAGAGCTTATTACATTGGCGAAAAAGCATGATGTAATTGTTAGTGTGTATCATAACCGTCGTTTTGATAATGATTTTTTAACAATAAAGAAATTAATTGAGGAAAAACAAATTGGAAATGTGTGTACATATGAAGCTCATTTTGATCGCTTCCGTCCTCATGTACGTGATCGCTGGCGTGAAAAGAACTTACCAGGATCGGGGATTTTATACGATCTAGGATCGCATTTAATTGACCAGGCATTACATTTATTCGGAAAACCAGATGCTGTTAGTGCGGATATAGTAAAGCAACGACCTGGGGCAGAAACGGATGATTATTTCCATATTGTACTTTACTATGGAATCAAGCGTGTCATTTTACATAGTAGTAGTTATGTGAAACATGCAGGTCCTCATTTTAGTGTTCATGGGGATAAAGGCTCAATTGTTAAATATGGTATGGATTCACAAGAAGACCAATTAAAAGCTGGTATGAAGCCAGGTGACATAGGATATGGAGAAGATAGTGAAAGTAATTTTGCTGTTTTAGAAACAGAAGAAGAAGTAAAGCATATTCCAACAGAAGTGGGATGCTATGAAATATATTATAAAGGAATTCGAGATAGTATAGTAAATGTTGTGCAACCTCCTGTAACAGCTGAAGAGGGTTTACAGGTGATTCAACTTATTCAATTGGCAATTGAAAGTAGTGAAACAGGTAGAGTTATCTCGCTATAAGTTAAAAAGACACGATTTCGTGTCTTTTTTTATGGATTTTAGGATTGGAATATATATTTTTGTTGTGGGATATAATTTTTCTCTTCGAATGAAATATAAACAATTCAAATTATTAATCTAATTTTCCCGAGTGACATTTTCAGGGTTGGAAAGCCCATAAAAAAACATCGTAACGATATCTTTTATATGTTTTTCACGATCGTCCTCCAAGAGTTGTACACCGTAATCTTCGCCGAACTTACTAAACATTTGAATGTATAGTAATATCATTTCTTTTGAAAGATGGGGATTAATTTCATTTTTACGTTGTGCATTTTCTAATATCTCTAAAAACCAAGGCAGGACTGTTTCATTTTGGTAACGATATATAAATTCGCGAAGCTCTGGATCTTTTTGGATTACTTGCAACAGCATGTCAGGGTGAAATAAACTACCACTTTCCATTTTACGTCGGATCATCTTATGCAACATCTCTTGGAACGGCATATTTTCAGCTGCTATCTCTTGATAGAATTGAAACTCAGTTGTCGCGAATTCTTGAATAAGTTCTCGGAAAAGCGCATCTTTACTACCAAAATGATTATAAATGGTAACTTGAGATACTTTTGCTTTTTTTGCGATGTCCTCTATTTTTATTTCATTAAATCCACGCTCTGAAAATAATGATAACGCAGCGTCTTTAATGGCGCGTTTTTTCTTTTCTTTTACTTTTTCAAAACCGTTCAATACAATCACCTCATTTAAAATATACAAGAAAGTAGAGATGAAAACAATAAATTTGAAATATGAACATAAAAATATTTCAAAAAGTTGTTGCCAATTTAAATAGAGAAGAGTACAATAATTTTGAAATATAAAACATAAAATATTTCAAAAAATGAGGTGGAATAATGATTTCAGTCCAAAATGTAACAAAAAAATTTCCAAATGGAAAAGGGTTATTTGATATTACCTTTCAAGTAAAAGAAGGTGAAGTTTTTGGTTATCTAGGACCAAATGGTGCAGGAAAATCAACAACGATTCGTAATTTAATGGGATTTATAAAGCCAACTGCTGGTCATGCAGAAATTTTCGGTCTAGACTGCTGGAACGAAGCTGCAAAAATTCAAAGGGAAGTTGGTTATTTACCAGGGGAAATTTCCTTTATAGAAGGAATGAACGGATTAGAATTTTTAAAACTTATGCAAGGTATGCGCGGATTGAAAGATGTAAAGAGACGTGATGAGCTTATTGAAAGATTACAATTTGATGTGAAAACACCAATTCGGAAAATGTCTAAAGGGATGAAACAAAAAGTAGGAATTGTAGCTGCATTTATGCATGATCCAGAAGTGTTAATTCTGGATGAACCAACGTCAGGATTAGATCCACTCATGCAGCAAACTTTTATTGATTTAATACTAGAGGAAAAACAAAAAGGAAAGACAATCCTCATGTCATCCCATATTTTTACAGAAATTGAACGGACATGTGACCGGGTAGCCATTATTAAGGAGGGGCGCCTTGTAACGGTGGAAAATATTCATGATTTACAAGGCATGAGAAGACAGGTAATGGATGTAACGGTTTCATCTCAAGTGGAAATGCGTTCTTTACAAAAGGAAAATTTACAATTTGAAGCGGTGAAGGGGAATACAGCGTCCGTTATTGTACAGGGGAATTATCAGGAAGTATTACAAACGCTTGCTAGGTATAATGTGAAAGCACTTCAAACAAGAGCGATGGATTTAGAACATTTATTTATGCATTATTATGATGCGAAGGAGGGTGTGAAACATGAATAAACAGCTGTTTTTAGCTAGCTTTAAAGAAAATCAAAAAAGCATATGGAGTTATTCAATTGGTGCGGCTCTTTATTTGTGGTTATTAATTTGGATATTTCCATCGCTCGTATCTGCGAAAGGATTAAATGAAATGATAGATGCTATGCCAGATAGTGTGAAAAAGATTGTTGGTATGGAAAATTCGATTCAAAATGTAAGTGATTTTTTAGCAGGTGAATACTATAGCATGTTGTTTATTATTATATTGACAATTTTTAGTGTAACGGTTGCTACACATGTAATGGCTCGTTATGTAGATAAAGGGGCGATGGCTTATTTGTTGACAACACCTGTATCTCGAGTGAAAATTGCAATAACACAAGGGGTAGTTCTTATTCTAGGATTGCTGATTATTATACTTGCGACGTATGGAGCTGGTGTATTAGGAGCAGAGTGGCTCTTGAAAGATAACAATTTAAATCAAGAAGTATTCTTCAAAATGAATTTAGTTGGGGGGCTGTTGTTTTTCGTAGTCAGTGCCTATTCATTTTTATTCTCTTGTATATGTAACGATGAAAGAAAAGCTCTTAGTCTTTCTGCCAGTGTTACAATTTTGTTTTATTTACTAGATATGGTAGGGAAATTAAGTGATAAGCTAGAATGGATGAGAAATATATCATTATTTACGTTGTTTCGTCCAAAAGAAATTGTGGCAGGGACATGTAACATATGGCCGGTAAGTATTGGATTAACTTTTGGTGCGATTTGTATCTTTGTAGTAGCGATTGTATTGTTCAAAAAGAGAGATTTACCGCTATAGATAAAGTGAAACTTTAATCAGTGGGGGGTTTCTTCATCCCCCACTGATTATTAGTTGAACGAATCGGGCTTTTACGGGCAGTTTATCTCCCACCTAACTTCTTTGCTTTCGCCGAATTTTGAGGTGGGAGTATTACTGCCCGTTAATGCGGGATAAATAGAGTTGAAAAGATAGTTAGTTCCTTTATGAACTAACTATCTTTTTTTATTTCTGGAAAATTATAAAAAAAATGAACCTTTTTCCCCACTAAACCATCTAATAAGTGTAAAGTTTTATTGGAAGATATAAAGTGAAACTTTAATTAGTAGGGGGTTTCTTCTTCCCCAATTGATTATTAGCCCGCCCCACCTAACTTCTTTGCTTTCGCTGAATTTTGAGGTGGTGGGTCTTACTGCCCCGTAAATAGCGGGATAAAACGGGAGGATAGACAGTGAAAGTAATACCTGTATATAAAATAATGGTAAAAGAAGAGAGTAATGTTTCTTTAGCTAAAAACGGTGATCATGAAGCATTTGTCTCTTTAATACATACACATAAAGTTCAGCTCTATCGTATAGCCAAAGCAATGCTATATGATGAGAATGACGTAGAAGATGCGATACAAACAACAATTCTAAAGGCTTATGAAAATATAAAAAAGCTTAAAAATGAGGAGTTTTTCCAAACATGGTGCATTCGAATTCTGATTAATCAGTGTAATGAAATGATACGATCACGAAAAAAGGTAATCGCGATAGAAGGAAATAATGATTATATGATAGCATTTGATTCTTATGAAGATATAGATCTTCATAATGCAATTCAGTCTTTAAATGAAGAATTAAAAGCTGTAACAGTACTCTACTATTATGAAGATATGAATCAAGAAAATATTGCGGCATTATTAGAAATACCAAAAGGAACTGTTAAATCAAGGTTGTCACGGGCAAGAGAACAACTGCAGAAGCAATTACGAATGGAATAGGAGGTGTATGTGTTGGATAAGGATGAATTATTTGATGAAAAACTGAAAAAGCGAATAGACCGAGAGAAAACAATGTTACCGGAGCATTTGAATCGGAAAATTAATGATACATTACATAATCTCCCGGTTAAGAAGAAGTCTTATAGAGTTCAAGCTATGGCTGTTAGTGTGGCAATAATGGCATTGTCAATCGTTTCTATGTTTGAATTTTCTGTGCAAAGTTTTGCACAAAAAGGTGGAGTATTTGAATATGTAACGAAAAAGGCATTTTCAGATTATGAAAATGAGGAAGAAACAAAGTCTAATGTAAATTATCCTGAAAAAGAAAAAATTCACAAAAAAATGCTGGATTCAATCGATCATTTTAAAAGTGTTAAGGGGCAATTTGAAGAGTACTCTAGTTCATCTCGCCTAATTACTACTTATAAGTACGCAATTGATACAAGGAATCAGAGAGGGATTTCTTCTAAAGAGGATCGTCAGTCAAAAAAAATGACAGTTTTATATAACCAAGGGAAAAAACAAGAGTTTAATGATAAAGATTATACATATAAAGAAGTGAGATGGAAGTCAGAACCTAAAAATATAGAGTTACTAAAACTAACACCTACTGAAAGAGCATTTAATAAAGTGGGAGAGAAAAAGCGGTATGATGATGAATATGTCGGACTAGCAAAATATAGTATTCAATCGGAGTTTGCAAATTTGTTAATTCGATATAAAGATTGGAATTTTAAAGAAATAAAGTATCTTGGATTAGACTGTTATAAAATAGAGGGTGTTATAAACATAGAGATGCCTTTAAGTACATCTGAAGACTTACGAGGAAAATTCGAAATGATTGTAGAAAAAAATACGGGGATTATGTTGAATTTTCTTAGTTTTCATAATGGAATGATCCAGTATTCTATTACTACGGAAAAGATACAAATAAACAAAGGGATTGATGAAAACGTATTTCAAAAAGATGTTTCTTCATACGAAAAATTGAAAAATGTATTGAATAAATAATGATCTTGTTATTTTGATAGTTTTTAATTCGTATAGAATAATAAATATGGGGGGAACTAATATGGAGAAGAATTTACCTTCACGTGAAAAAAAGAATAAGAAAAAATATAAAAAAAGAAAAGTAATAGGGATATTTGCAGGGGTGTTGTTAGCTGTTGGAATAGGATATGGTGCGTATCTGTATAATAAAACTTCAAATGCGGTACAAAAAGCTTCTCTCAGTCTAGCACGTGGTGAGAAATCTGATTTGCGTGAGGAAGTTGTAAAGCCAATAACAAATAATGTTTCTCTTTTAATTATGGGCATTGATGAAAATCAAGAGCGTCAAAAAGAATATAATGGTGCATTTCATACAGATGCATTATTACTAGCTACTTTTAATAAGGATGATAAGACAGTCAAGTTAATAAGCATACCACGTGATACGTATACATATGTTCCAATCGAAAAGAAAAAGGATAAAATAACACATGCATATGGTAGAGGCTTTGTAAAGAACGGAAAGGATGGAGGACCGCAAGCGTCTGTTGAAGCGGTAGAAAAATTATTACATGTACCAGTTGATTATTTTGTGAAATTCAATTTTAATTCATTTATAAAAATTGTTGATGATTTGGGTGGTATTGAAATAGATGTTCCAATTGAGTTTTCTGAACAAAATAGTAAAGATGAACCGGAGGCTATTCATTTGAAAAAAGGAATGCAAACATTAACTGGTGAACAAGCACTTGCTCTTGCAAGAACACGTCATATCGATAGTGATGCTATGAGAGGACAGCGTCAGCAGCTTGTCATTGAAGCGATCTTAACAAAATTAAAAAGTGCAGGATCTGTTACGAAAATAGGAAAGATGATTGATGCTGTAGATGGTGAGTTTAAGACAAACTTAGCTTTGGCTGATATGCTGTCGTTTTATAAATATGGATTAAATGCTTCAATTGAGAAAATTCAATTAGCTGGAGATGATTTGTATTTACCGAATGGGCCGAAAGGTGAACGAGTCTATTATTATAATCCAGATACAAAGAGTTTGAGAGAACTTAGTAATATACTTCGAGTACATCTTGGATTAAGTGAACAGCAAATTAAAAAAGAAGATGGGGAGAGTTAAAGTATATGAAAAACATAATATAAAATATTTTTTAGTAAAGCAGATCATTATAAATATCTGCTTTTTTGTTTGAATGATACAGTGAAGGTTTTTACGTCGATCTTTCGCTTGGTCAACAATTAACAATAATAGCTATTTTGTTAGTTACTTCAAAAGGGGAAGACGCTGTAACTGGAGAGGGCTTTATGTATTGGCATCAACTTTATCAGCGATACATGTTATTCCGTTAGAAGGATTAGCTCTTCTATTAGGGGGAGATCGTTTTCTGTCAGAAACGCGCGCTATCGTAAATTTAATTGGTAATGGTATTGCAACTGTAGTTGTTGCGAAAAGCGAAAATGAATTTAACGAGGGGAAAGATAAACAGATGCTAATAGGTATGCAAAAAGAAAAAATAGCCGGATAAAAAGGTCAGTAAAGCTGACTTTTTTTATTTTGTCAAGAAAGGATTTACCAGAATTATATATTATTTATTAAGAATAATTCAGAAGAGTTTTCTTTACAATTGGAATAAATAGAAGAAAAATCAAATGCATATAGTAATACAAGAAAACTCTATATCAACGTGATAGAATGTTTATGAATATTACTGCAATAAAATAATTTTTACAAAATTTTTAATAATAATACTTTACAAAAAACAAAAAATTAGTAGAATAATAGTTAATAGGAATCTTTTGATAAGAATATAAAGAAAAACAGAATTATCAGAAATTTCTTAATCTAGAAACGTACAGGAAATTAGGGAGGGTACAAAAAGTGAAAAAGAAAAAGATGAAAAAACTAACAGCAGTCGTAGCACCAGTTTTAGCAATGAGTATGGCATTAACAGCATGTTCTACAGGTGGAGACAAAAAAACAAGTACGAATTCAAGCGGAAGTGATAGCAAATCGGATGCTAAATTAGCGGCAAAGCAAGTACTGAATCGTACAGAAACAAACGAAATTCCAACGATGGATACTTCCAAAAGTACAGATACTCTTGGATCACAAATTCTAGGGAATACAATGGAAGGGTTATATCGTCTTGATAAAGATAATAAGCCAATCCCAGCTGCAGCTGAATCAAGCACGAAAAGTGAGGATGGCAAAAAATATACATTTAAACTTCGTAAAGACGCAAAATGGTCAAACGGTGACCCAGTAACAGCAAAAGATTTCGTATTTGCATGGCAACGTTTGTTAGATCCAAAGACAGCTGCAGAGTACTCATTTATTGCTTATTATATTAAAAATGCAGAAGCAATTAACAAAGGAAAAGCGGAAGTGTCTACACTAGGTGCAAAAGCGATAGATGATTACACACTCGAAGTTGAACTAGAAAGCGCAGTTCCATACTTCTTAAACTTAACGGCATTCCCATCGTACTATCCACTAAATGAAAAGTTTGTAAAAGAAAAAGGAGATAAATTCGGTTTAGAATCGGACACTGTAGTTTATAATGGACCGTTTGTTCTAACTGATTGGAAGCATGAAGAAGGCTGGAAGCTGAAGAAAAATGATAATTACTGGGACAAAAAGAGTGTGAAGTTAGACGAAGTTAACTATAGTGTTGTAAAGGATATGGCAACTCGTGTAAATTTATATGATAGTGGCCAAATTGACTTTACTTTATTAGCTGGAGAGTTTGTTGACAAATATAGAAATAAAAAAGAAGAATATGGAGTATATTCAGAACCAAGTACGTTCTACTTACGTTTAAATCAAAAACGTGCTGGCCAAGATACACCACTAAAGAGCAAAAAATTACGTGAAGCAATTGCGTTGTCAATTAATAAAAAAGATTTAGTGAATGTAATCTTAAATGATGGTTCTAAACCTGCTGATTACTTAGTGCCAAAAGGATTAGCGAACGGACCAGACGGTAAAGATTTCCAAGAAACGTTTAAAACTGGCCTGAAAAATGACACTAAAAAAGCAGCGACAGCTTGGGAAGAAGCGAAGAAAGAGCTTGGTAAAGATCAAGTGACACTTGAGTTCTTGAACTATGATACAAGTAATGCGAAAAAAGTTGGAGAATATGTAAAAGACCAAATTGAGAAAAACTTAAAAGGTGTAACAGTTAATATTAAAATGCAGCCATTTAAACAAAAATTAAAATTAGAATCTGAGCAAGATTATGATTTCTCATATGGTGGTTGGAACCCAGACTATGCGGATCCAATGACATATTTAGATATGTTTGAATCAACAAATTCTCAAAACCAAATGGGTTACTCAAATCCAAAATATGATGAAATCATCAAAAAAGGAAAAACAGAGTTAATGGCAGATGCGAAGAAACGTTGGGAAGAGTTAGGAAAGGCAGAAAAACTGTTGCTTGAAGAAGATGTAGCGCTTGTACCGTTATACCAAAGTGCTAAATCGTATGTAATGAAACCAAACGTAAAAGGTGTTGTAAAACATAACATCAGTCCAGAATACAGCTTCAAGTGGGCTTATGTAACTGAAAAAGACGGAAAGTAATAGAAAGATAGAAAAGCATTTCTAAAAGTAGGACATCTACTTTTAGAGGTGCTTTTTTCTATGTAATGAATCTTGTTTAAAGAGACTTCAGATATTAGAGGTGATGTTTGATACAAAATTTAAATATGAATAATTTCATATTAATTTAAATAAATGATAAGAAGGATATTGCTGTCATATAGTGAATGGAGAGATTTTGTAAAGTAGTGTGACTAAAATATACCATCATTATAGTAGAAAATATTTTCGAGATTTAAAAAAATAACTTTACAAAACATAAAAAAATAGTAGAATATTAACTAATAAGAATTTTCTGATAATGCTAATATATCAGAAATCTATCGAGGGTATCATCGTACATATAATTAGGGGGGGACACAATGAAAAAGAAAAAGTTGAAGAAGTTAACAGCGGTTGTAGCACCAGTTTTAGCAATGAGTATGGCATTATCGGCATGCTCGGGATCAGGTGGGGATAAGAAGACAAGTACAACGTCTAATAGTGGTGAAGAGAAAAAATCTGATATTAAATATGCAGCAAAACAAGTATTAAATCGTACAGAAAATCAGGAAATTCCAACAATGGATACTTCAAAATCAACAGATACACTTGGTTCGCAAATTTTAGGGAATACGATGGAAGGGTTATATCGCCTTGATAAAGATAATAAACCAATCCCAGCTGCAGCTGAATCTAGCACGAAAAGTGAGGATGGTAAAAAATATACATTTAAGCTTCGTAAAGATGCAAAATGGTCAAATGGTGATCCAGTAACAGCGAAAGATTTCGTGTTTGCATGGCAGCGCTTACTTGATAAAAACACAGCTTCTGAATATGCGTTTATTGCTTACTATATTAAAAATGCAGAAGCAATTAATAAAGGAGAAGCAGACATATCTACATTAGGTGCTAAAGCGGTTGATGATTATACCCTTGAAGTGGAATTAGAAAAACCAGTTCCATACTTCTTAAATTTAACAGCATTCCCATCGTATTACCCGTTAAATGAAAAGTTTGTGAAAGAAAAAGGAGATAAATTCGGTTTAGAGGCGGATACCGTTTTATATAATGGACCATTCGTAATGTCTGAATGGAAGCATGAGCAAGGTTGGAAGTTGAAGAAAAACGATAATTATTGGGATAAAAAGACTGTGAAACTTGAAGAAATAAACTATAGTGTTGTAAAAGACGTAGCTACAAAAGTGAACTTATATGATACTGACGCAATTGACTTTACATTATTATCAGGAGAGTTTGTTGATAAATATAAACCGAAGAAAGATGAATATGGTGAGTATGCAGAATCAAGCACTTTCTTCTTACGTTTGAATGAAAAACGTGGTGGTCAAGATACACCGCTGAAAAGTAAAAAATTACGTGAAGCAATTGCGTTATCAATTGATAAAAAAGGTTTAGCGAATGTTATCTTAAACAATGGATCCAAACCAACGGATCAATTAGTACCAAAAGGACTTGCAAGTGGACCGGACGATAAGGACTTCACAGAATCATTTAAAAATGGTTTGAAACAAGATACAAAAAAAGCAGCTGCAGCATGGGAAGAAGCGAAAAAAGAGCTTGGTAAAGACCAAGTGGCAATTGAATTGTTAAGTTATGATGATGGAACAGCGAAAAAAGTTGCTGATTATATAAAAGACCAAATTGAGAAAAATTTAAAAGGTGTAACGATTAATACGAAAATTCAGCCGTTTAAACAAAAATTAAAACTAGAGACAGCACAAGACTATGAAATCTCTTATGCTGGATGGAGTCCAGACTACGCAGATCCAATGACATTTATCGATATGTTTGAAACAAAGAGTTCTTACAACCAAATGAGCTATTCAAATCCAAAATATGATGAAATGGTTAAACAAGCAGGAAATGAATTAATGTCTGATGCGAAAAAACGTTGGGAAGTGTTAGGAAAAGCAGAGAAATTATTGCTTGAAGAAGACGTAGCAATGATTCCTTTATATCAAAGAGGCAATGCGTATGTAATGAAACCAAATGTAAAAGGAATTGTAAAACATAATATCAGCCCAGAGTACAGCTTCAAGTGGGCGTATGTAGAGGAAAAAGGCGGAAAATAATATGGAATTAGAAAAACGCCTCCGGAAGTAGGCCAACTACTTTTGGAGGTGCTTTTTCATGGGAAGAATCTTGTTTATAATTTGTCTTATTGCTAAAAGGATAAAAATTCATAAATACTACAATAAAAGTAGTATTTATGAATTTTTAAGATAATATAATCTCAAATTGATTAAGAATGGCAGTGAGGGATTAAAGGGCAATAAGACCCCCTACCACAAAAGTTAGTGAAGGTGGGGGATGAAGAAAACCCACACTGATTAAAGTTTCACTTTATAGAGAGAAAGGAGGTTATATATAATTCGAAAAAATAGAGATGAATAAGAAAGCTTTAGTGCTCATATAGTAGATGGGGAGAATCTTGTAATTGTGCTATTAAAAAGTAAATCATTATTATAGAAAAACTATTTTCGGAATTTTTAAAAATAACTTTACAAACTCGAAAAAAATAGTAGAATATTAATTAATAAGAATTTTCTGATAATATTATAAGTATTAGAAAATCTCTCAAATGTAGCATCGTACATATAATTTAGGGAGGGTACACAAATGAAAAAGAAAAAGATCAAGAAACTAACAGCGGTTGTGGCACCGGTTTTAGCAGTAAGTATGGCGTTATCGGCATGCTCGGGGTCAGGTGGGGATAAGAAGACAAATACAACGTCTAATAGTGGTGAAGAGAAGAAATCTGATATTAAATATGCAGCAAAACAAGTACTAAATCGTACAGAAACAAACGAAATTCCAACGATGGATACTTCTAAAAATACAGATACTCTTGGGTCACAAATTTTAGGCAATACAATGGAAGGGTTATATCGCCTTGATAAAGATAATAAGCCAATCCCAGCTGTGGCAGAATCAAGTACGAAAAGTGAGGATGGAAAAAAGTATACATTTAAACTTCGTAAAGATGCAAAATGGTCTAATGGAGATCCTGTAACAGCAAAAGATTTCGTATTTGCATGGCAACGGTTAGTAGATCCAAAGACAGCTGCTGAATACGCATTTATTGCTTATTATATTAAAAATGCAGAAGCAATTAACAAAGGAAAAGCAGAAGTATCTACTTTAGGTGCAAAAGCAGTAGATGATTATACACTTGAAGTTGAGCTGGAAAGCGCAGTTCCATATTTCTTGAACTTAACGGCATTTGTATCGTATTACCCACTAAATGAAAAGTTCGTAAAAGAAAAAGGAGATAAATACGGTTTAGAATCTGATACGGTAGTTTACAATGGGCCGTTTGTTCTAACTGACTGGAAGCATGAAGAGGGTTGGAAGTTAAAGAAAAACGATAATTATTGGGATAAAAAGAATGTGAAACTAGAAGAAATTAACTATAGTGTTGTAAAAGACGCAGCTACTCGTGTGAATCTATATGATAGTGGTCAAATTGACTTTTCTTTATTAACTGGGGAGTTTGTTGATAAATATAAATCGAAGAAAGATGAATTTGGAACATATCTGGAACCAAGTACATTCTACTTACGCTTGAATCAAAAGCGTGCTGGTCAAGATACACCACTAAAGAGCCAAAAATTACGTGAAGCAATTGCGTTGTCAATTAACAAAAAGGATTTAGCAAATGTAATTTTAAATGATGGTTCCAAACCTGCCGATTTCTTAGTTCCAAAAGGATTAGCGAATGGACCGGACGGTAAAGATTTTCAAGAAACGTTTAAAAACGGTTTAAAACAAGATTCTAAAAAAGCAGCGGCGGCTTGGGAAGCAGCGAAGAAAGAGCTTGGTAAAGATCAAGTGACACTTGAATTCCTAAACTATGATACGAGTAATGCAAAAAAAGTTGGTGAGTATGTAAAAGATCAAATTGAGAAAAATTTAAAAGGTGTAACAGTTAACATTAAAATGCAGCCATTTAAACAAAAATTAAAATTAGAATCTGAGCAAGATTATGATTTCTCATATGGTGGTTGGAACCCAGACTATGCAGATCCAATGACATATTTAGACATGTTTGAATCAACAAATTCTCAAAACCAAATGAGTTATTCAAATCCAAAATATGATGAAATAATTAATAAAGGGAAGAAAGAATTAATGGCAGATGCGAAGAAACGCTGGGAAGAATTAGGGAAGGCTGAAAAACTGTTGCTTGAAGAAGATGTAGCGCTAGTGCCGTTATTCCAATCAGGTAGATCTTATGTATTACAACCAAATGTAAAAGGAATTGTAAAACACAATATCAGCCCAGAGTATAGCTTTAAGTGGGCATATGTAACAGAGAAAGATAGCAAGTAATAAAAAAAGCATTTCCAATGGTAATTACTTTACCTTGGAAATGCTTTTTTTATGAGTAATGTGGGAGCTACTTTGAGAAAATAGTACGTTATTTTTGCACAGTACATTACGTTTATGCATATAGGTATTCTAGAAAAAAGAAGGAGAATCTTATGAAACGGAATGTATACATTGACTTTTTAGCTTATTACGGAATTGGAAGCGCACATCCTGGTGGTTTTACGCTAACAAAACAGTTATTGGCACAGTTACCATTATACCGTGAAGCAAATGTGCTTGAAATAGGATGCGGAACAGGGCGTACAGCAGCTTATATGAAAAAACAATATGGTTATAACGTCACAGCAGTTGAAAATAATGAAATTATGATTCAAAAAGCAAAAAATAGATGGTCACAAGAACAATTATCCATTGAACTGATTAAAGGAACTGCTGAACAGTTGCCGTTTTTAAATGAGAAGTTTGATCTTGTATTAGGTGAATCTGTACTTGCTTTTACAAACAAAGAACAGTTGATTCCTGAATGTTATCGTGTCTTGCAAAAGAACGGGAAACTTGTTGTCATTGAAATGATAATTGAGAAGCACTTAACAAAAGAAGAAGAGGAGAAAATACTACAATTTTACGGAATAAAGGAGTTACACACAGAAAAGGAATGGATTGATTTATTTCAAACGACAAACTTTAAAAGGATAACGATTGTAGGTGGAGGAACGATTGCCGAAACGATTGCAGGACAAATGGAACAGCCAGAATGGAACCTGTCACATTTTATTCCGGCTGAATTGTACGATGCATGGGTGCAGCACGAACAGGTATTGCAAATGTATCAACATATTTTAGGGCACCGTGTATTTATTTGTGAAAAATAAAAAGCAGATTAAAAAATCTGCTTCATTTATCCTACTATTTGTGGGCAGTAATATTCTCACCTCAAAATTTAGCAAAAGCACAGAAGTTAGGTGAGAGATAACCTACCTTACCCGTAAAGGCCTGATTGATGGGGGCTGATTAAAGTTTCACTTTATTCGCGTATGATAGGATAACTGTATTTCATTATTTTTGAAAAGGAGTTGACTAAAAAATATAGTCGACTTCTTTGTATATTAGATGAAAAATAATGCAGCTAAAGCAATACCAAAAATAAATCCGAAACCTAATTCAACGGCACCACTTCCGCAAAATCCTCCTCTACAGCCTCCATCAAAGCCACAGCCTCCATCAAAACCAAAGCCTCCATCAAAGCCACAGCCACAATGGTTACATTGACCTAAACCACCACAAAAATCACAGCCACCACCTGCATATGCATCATGGTAACCAAATCCTGTATCAAAAGATGATCTATAGGGTTCAATCCAAACAGAATCATTTGTCACATCAACAATCTTACCGATATGAACATAACCATCTACATCTTCAATACGTACAACTTTACCAAAATAACGATGACAAGTATTGTAACATTTTTGACAATGCATGTTCTTGCCTCCTTCCATATACAGTAATACGATATGTCATCGGGACAAGTGCGGCTTGTACGATTGACCTAAGTTTCATAATTGTTACGAGAAAGGGGGAATATATGGTGAAAGTGTATGAAAAAGGAGTGGGAAGTATGGAACCTAAAGATCAATTTCAAACATATGAAGTTCCTTGGAATGAATTTACGAATGCCCTTCGTAGTGAAATGGAAAAGCAAGTAGGAGCAGATATTATTGACCAAGTCGTTTGTGATTTAAAGGATGGGTTTGAAGTGTATACATATATACAAGGAGATTTAGATTTTGAATATAAAGAAGAACTTGAACGAAAACTTGGGAGTGATGGGAAAATTCCTAATTTATTAACTGTTATGTTATTAGCAAGTATTTATCATACAAGCGAAGAGAATATTCGTTTGTATGCGGATCGTAAAGACAATCCTATTGTTGAAGTATATGTGAAACAATAAAACACGCTGTTATAGGCGTGTTTTTATTTGTATGGAAAAATGTAAGGAAATTCACACTTTAAGGAGAGGGGATATTGTGATTGCTTTTTCAACAGCGCATCGTATTCCTCATACCATTGCTACAGAAACTTTACAATATTCTTTTTTACGTGAAGATGGTAAGGAAGTTTCATATCTGTTTACGATGACTGTAGAAGTGATAGAAGAGGCTATTTAGAAAGCTTTATGCATAGCAAAAATGACAAGTGGAAGTAGGGGATATTTAGAAAAAACACCGTATTCAAAGGTGAAAAGTTATTTTTAATAGAAGAGAAAATCAAACTTTTTTATAGGGATTTTTTGTATGAAGAGTCTGTTTTGATTAATTTGCTTTCAAAACAAGATCGTTACTGAAAAGGAGGTTATCATTCTAGTAATTTAGTTTACATAATGACATTATAATGATCTACATATCCCAAAATACAAGTCATATATCTTGTTTCTTTTCATAAATTTAAACATAGGAATTTGTCTACAAAGGTGGCGAAGCCTCATCATGAAGATTCGAATTTGTGCCACATTCATCTTTTTTCTATTATTGTGTTTGAATCCTTTTTCAACTTTTGCAAAAGGAGAGGAGGCAAAAGAAAGGGTCGTTTCACTTGTATATGATGATTCTGGCAGCATGAGAAATAACGATCGCTGGAAATATGCCAACTATGCTTTGCAAAGTTTAGTTGCATTATTAGATGAAAAAGATAGATTTTCATATGTTCCAATGAGTCGTCCTACTGAAGCGTTAAATATCACACTAACAAATGAAAAAAGACAAACAGAAATTGATCAAATTGGAGCGTGGAAGAATTATTTAAATACGCCGTTTAGCGCAGTAGAGACCGCGATGCAATCTATTAAAAAGGAAGCGGACATAAATGGAAAACGTGAATTTTGGCTTATTGTATTAACTGACGGGGCATTTAATGAATTAGAAAAAGAAAAGACCGGCGGTAAAGAACAAATCACGCAGAAACTGGAACAGTTTAAAAAAGAAATGGAAGCGAAAAAAATATCATTGCATCCAGTTTTAATAACAATGGAAGAAAACTTAGGACAGCAAGAGCAACAACAGATGAATACGTTTAAAGAAATTTGGAAGCAAGAAATAAATGGTATCGTTATGCCAACGAGTGGAGAAGATGGAGTCATTCAAAGTGTAAATCAAGCTGCTGCCTTGGTTGCGAATCGAGATCCGTTTTCTTCTGTTGAATCTGTCGTGAAAACGACTATATCTGGTAACAAATTAGAGATTACTACACCATTCCCATTAAAGCGAATGACGCTCGTACAACAATCTTCTAATACATCGCGATATCGGATAGACCAACTTGCCAAACCATTAGCAGTACAATCGTCCTTTTCGATTCATGCACCAGGAGAATCAAATTTATATGGTGGTATTACTCATATTGGTGCTACGAATCATGAAGTGATTAAACCAGGGACATACACGTTAGAAATTGATAGAGATATTGTGAAAGAAGGATCGAAAGTACTTGTTGAACCAGCACTTGATTATACCATTGCTACTTATGATAAAGAGGATAAAGCGAAAAAAAACGTCGAGAAAATGTATGAGGGAACGAAAGCAGTGATTGAAGCGAAACCGACGGATTTACCAATACAATCTTCTTATTTCCAAGCAGAAGTAGAACTAGATGGAAAGCTGTATCCGATGAAATGGGATGATAAAAGGCATGTGTTTTACTATGAATTACAAATTAAAAACCAATTTGTACGTGGGAAAGTTCATATGAATATAAAAGGGTTTTACAGGCAAACGAGAGAATTCCGAATTGATCCGATGCCAAAGGCAAAATTATCTTTACAGGTCATTACGAAAGATTATGAAGAAAAGGTAACGAATTTAGAAAAGAGTAAACCACTTGTCCTGCAGCCATTACTGAATGGTGAACCAATGACAGAAGTGGAGGTAAAAAAGCTACTGCAATCTACTGGTGTCACATCTCATCAATCGATTAACTACGAATTGCGGCAACATGAAAATCAAATTTATGTGTATCCTCGTCCTTACTACTCCGATACATTCAATTTTACAGATACCGGCACCATAGAAGCTACCATCACTATAAACGATTCAAAGTTACAAGAAGTGAAGAAAACGATTTCGTTTTATATTCAAAATGCACCATTTTGGGAACGTTATGCGCTAATTTTTCAATTTGTAATACCGATTGGGTTACTGCTTTTGCTTTTTGCGATTCTTGTTTTAGGATGGATTGTCCGACCAAGGTTTCATCGTAAAGCAATGTTGTACTATGAATGGGATCAAGAAGTAGCAAAAGATTGGCTCTATCAATCTGAACCAGAATTACTAAGAAACAAGTGGTGGAAACATTATTTTGGCATTCCATTTCGAGCAGAACGAAAGACGGTACAATCAGTAACTTTTATAGCGAAAAAAGGTTCGAAGTCTATATTTGTAGCAAAGGAATCACAAGTGATTGGTATGATTATTGACGGTATGTTTATAACAGAGGAAGAGGCCGGAAATGAGCATAAGACATTATATCCGAACGAGATTTTACTAATTGATCGTGGGTATGGAAAAGAAATTTATCGATATGAATGTGAATAATAGGAAGTTCAAATAGGAAGGTGGTTCACATGACATTACAAGTTCCAACAATTTTAATTGGCTTAGGTGGAATCGGGAGTACCGTTACACACCAAATATATGAGAAATTGCCAGAGGAACGACGTAAAAAGGTAGCGATGCATGTCTTTGATACAGATGTGAATACATTAAGTAAATTTGAGCATATTCGTAAGTTCAAGACACAAACGAGCTCTAGTAAAACGCCGCGAGAATATATTGCAGGGGATCCAACGATCCCGGAATGGTTTCCAATGGACCCTACTATTCTGGATAAGCCGTTAACTGAAGGAGCTGGTCAACTGCGTGTGATTTCACGCTTAGCTCTTCGGGCAGCGATGAAAGAAGATAAATTGACTGCTTTTTGGCAAGAAATCGAAAAGATTTTTCCTGTCACAAGTGATCAAACAGAGTATGGTGTTCGAGTTATTATCGTTACATCATTAGCTGGTGGCACTGGCTCGGGTATGTTCTTACAAATTGCGTTGTACCTACGTGAAATGCTTCGCAAGAAATTGCAACATCATAACATTTTAATTCGCGGTGCGTTTTTAATGCCAGATGCACTTGTTAAGACGCGCACCGTTAGTGCGAAAGAATTTGAAACTGTTCAGGCAAATGGTTACGCGTCATTAAAAGAACTTCATGCAATTACACTTGGCTCAACGGGTGAATTATCAAAGCGGGGGGGTGTAACAATTGAACTAGAGTATCGTCCAGATCAAGTGGATGAAGACGGAAGAACGAATCATACAATTAAAGAGCATCATTTACCATATAATTATTGTTTCTTATATGATTATGAAAATTTACATGGTCATCATTTACACAATCTATCAGATTACATGGAACAAATGACAAATACGATTTATTTACAGTTATTTAGTCCGATGTCCACAAGTCATTTTGCACAAGAGGATAATCAAATTCAGCAGTTGGCGGAATCGAACGGAAAAGCACGTTATTGTGGTGCTGGAACTGCAAAGCTTATTTATCCATATGAGCATGTTTTAAAATATTGTGCCTTGAAATGGGCTGTGCAAGGATTAGATGAATCCTGGCTACATTTAGATCAATTGTTTCAAGAGAAAAAACAGCGGTATGAACAAGATGTTCGTCGTGGTATGCAGCGTGAGAAGCCAGAGCGGGGAAAGAGTTATTTAGAAGATTTAGAGCATCTTGCCACTCGCCCAGAACAAGCACATATTTTCTATAGACAAATGTACAATGAAACACGCGAAGGTGCAGAAGGTGGTAAGGTAGGCGTCGCGAAATCAAAATTATTTTTAGAAGCGGTCGAAAGTTACGTGCAGCGTACAGTACAAAAAGATGAAGAGTTAAACAGATTACAGCATGAGTGCAAAATATCTGCTGCGAAGCTTAAAATGATGGAACAAATGAAGGGCGAAGTAGCAAGAGTTGATCACGCTGTCAGGTTGTATGCCTATGCGATACCGAGCCGTGTGCATGAGCATGTGACGACACTTTTATATGACATGATAGAATCAGACCGCTATACGCCTAGTGGATCAGAGGGGCAGTCATATCAACTAAATACATGGTTTTTAAAGAAAACAGAAGCTGTTCATCCAGTGGCTGCTCGTTTCATGCTGTATGAGATTCGAAAGCAATTAGTAGAGAAAATGAATCGATTACATGAGAGCAATGAACAGAAGCGTAATCTAATTCAAAACTATGATAAGAAATTTAATGTGAGCAATATTGATGGTACAGTAACAGCTGTGCGACGTGTTGAACTTGCACAGCAACAAGGTTGGTTTGGCAAAATGTTTTATAATCAGCAGCGTATGTTCCGAAAAGAATTTGAAGATATAGTGACGCAATACGTGCATAAGTTAAATGAATATCGCAAAGAAATGCTACTGGAACTCGTTTATCAATCGCTATATCAGGCAGTAAATAAAATGATCCAACATTGGGAAAGATTCTTTGATAATTTACAAGAAACACGTGAAAATTTGCTGTTTGAAATTCAAAAACGCAGCAAAGAATTTGAAGGGAAAACAAATCCGACGAATGTATATGTGTTAGCAGATGAAAAGCTACAAGAAAAAATATGGGAAGATATGCAGCAGCATTTAAACTTAGGTGTGCTTCCAAAGGATATATCAGCAGAGATGTATATGAGCTTGTATGCGGAATATTGCCGCGATGCACAAGCAGAGGAAAGTCAATCGAAGAAAGTAGAGGATTTTTATCGGGAGCATATTTTAACGTATTGTTATAACGAGCTCCAAGTCCGATATCGTGACAAATTAGAACTCAATATTATTGAAGCATTGCGAAAAGAAGCTGATTTTAAAAAGCGTGATCGTAATGAATATGTGAGAGAAAAAATTGAAGATCTCTTCCATCTAGCAAGCCCATTTATCCCGAAGGTAGCCCATCATCGAGAGTTACAATATTGGGGTATACATCCATCACTAAAACAGGAACTACAGGAAGAACTATTGCAAGAAATGTTTCAAGAAAAAGATACAGTGAATGAAGCATTTTCACCATTTGAAGTAATTTGTTACCGAGCTCATTATGGATTATCATTACAAGATTTTCCTAAACTTTCATCGGGACATCTTGCAAATGGTTTTATGAATGATAAAGGAGATTATTTTCAGTCTTATTATCGTCGTGTGAATAAATTGAATATTAAAAAATCTAATTTAACACCACATTTAGATAAATATTGGCACTTACCAGCCTTCATGCCCGATTTAAATGCAACGCAAACGAAGCTAGATTATGATAAATGTAATCGTGCTCTTCTTTATGCATATATGTACCGGTGGATTAGTCTTGTCGCTGTCGATGGTCAATTTGTATATCAATATAATGGTGTAGGGCGAAGCTTTTTAATTCAGTCAATGGGGAAAAACATTTCAAGTGAAAGCTATAAATTACATCGAGCATTACTTCATAATCCGTTTATTTATGAAAATATTTTGTCCCGTTTTGAAGAAGAGCAGGAAAAAGCAATGCTCCAAGGCGGACATTTGTATACACAGGCCTTTGTATTAGGGGCTCAGGATGTGAGATGGCTTAGAAAAGAGCACGTTCATAATATTTTAGATATCATTTTAATGTATGACCGTGAGGCAAAGTATGATCCAACGCTAGAAGAAACATCAGATGAATTATTGCGTTTACTTATGGATGAGATTGGTCTGTATTTTCAAAACTATTATGGTACAGGAGCAGAAATGGTTGCGAAGAAAGAGGCAGAGATGTTTGTAAAACAACTATGGGACCGTTCGTATGCGAAAGGGTATGTTGATCCAAATAGTGCGCCTTATAAAAAATGGCAGCACTTATTACATGTTCAAGATGAAGAACAAGATACAAAAACGAATGTGTAGGGGAAAGATAGGGAACCTTAAGTATGGAAATGCTATTTATGAAAAGAGGGGTTCCAGGTGCCATTTTTAGGAAGTGTGTATCAAATATTTGGATTATATCCGGAGATTTACCATGCGATGATTTCAATGGAAATAAAAGAGCAACGATTTATGGATGAAAATACAGAACAAGAAGAACAAGAAACAGAAGCATGAATGACCATGCAGGTTAGCCTGCATGGTCATTCATGTTACAATAAAGGGAATTTTTTTAGGGAGAGAAAGAAATGAAATGGATTTATTTTATTATTAATGCTATAGCATTTAGTCTTATGGGATTGGATAAACAAAAAGCAAAAAAGAAGAAATGGAGAACACCAGAAAGTACTTTGTTTTTAGCAGCAGCAGCTGGAGGAGCAGTTGGTGCATGGATTGGTATGTATGTATTCCATCATAAAACACATAAAGGTAAATTTGTTTTTGGTATACCAGTACTTGTTGTAATTACACTAGGTTTATTTTGCTTCATATAAGGAAAGGAATCTATATATATATCCATTCTGATTTTCCAACATATAAGTTGCTACTATGAAGAACAAAAGGTGACCGCTACTTGTTTTCTCTTTTTGTTTTAACTTTGCCTGGGGCAGGAAGAGAGTCTGACCACTTCTATGTATGGCTGGATGCTCTCTCCCACCTAAAAAGAAAGGTTTTATTTCGGTTTTTCAATTTGTATATAGGTACGAGGAATGTCGAAAAAGTTATAAGAGTAATATTGGTAAAGTAGCTCTGTGACAACGTATAATGAATAGAAAAAGAGAAGAGGAGAAAAGGGAAGATGGAGAGTCAAAAAGCACTGGAAAAGAAAGGGGTTTTATATGCGGCTGGTGCTTATATGATGTGGGGGGTTCTTCCTGTTTACTGGAAATGGGTAGGGGAAGTTCCTGCAGAAGAAATATTAGCACATCGTATAGTTTGGGCATTTGTTTTTATGCTGCTGATTTTGGGGGTCTCAAAGCGATTAAGGCAATTTCTTAGCGAGCTTGTGAGCCTTTTTAAACGACCTAAATTATTAATCTCGTTAACAATCGCCTCCATTTTAATTAGTGGAAATTGGTTTGTGTACATATGGGCTGTGAATCAGAATCATATAATTGAAGCGAGTCTTGGCTATTATATTAATCCTCTTGTGAGTATTTTACTTGGTACTGTTGTTTTGAAAGAAAAACTTAACTTTTGGCAATATGTTGCAGTTGGTTTAGCGGGAATAGGTGTTATTGTTTTAACGTTTCGATACGGTTCGATTCCATGGATTGCCCTTTCACTGGCGTTTACATTTGGATTATATGGGTTGACCAAGAAATTACTGAATTATGATGCAATGATAGGTCTTACAATGGAAACAATGATTGTGACGCCCCTTGCGGTTATTTACTTGATTATGATTGGTGAGCATGGTTTTGGTTCATTTGGTTCTATTTCGATCACTTCAACGTTACTATTAATGGGAGCGGGGGTTGTTACGGCATTGCCACTTTTTTATTTTGCAAAAGGAGCACAGCTCATTCCACTCTATATGATCGGTTTTTTACAATATATTTCACCGACCATCAATCTAATTTTAGGTGTCTTTATTTTCCATGAGCATTTTACGTCGGCTCATACGACAGCCTTTTTCTTTATTTGGATGGCATTATTAGTATTTTCAATGGCAAAAACAAAATTTTTACTTCGTAAGCAACCGAAATTTCTTAAAAATAAATCAGCAAAAGTATCATAAAGCGTAGTATTTTCTACGCTTTTTTCTTTATACTTATAGTATGGAATTTCCATTACCGAAAGTAGGGAGCTGGAAATATGGAGACAATTTTACATAATGATCCGCTTATGGCAGCTGTAATGGCTTGGTTTTTGGCACAACTAACGAAAGTCATTTTTAAACTAGTAAAGACGAGAGAATTTGATTTTGCACAATTTTTTGCTTCTGGTGGAATGCCAAGCTCTCATTCTTCAACGGTTACAGCGTTAGCAACAGGAGTTGGCATGGTGGAAGGAGTTACGAGTGCAGTGTTTGCTGTAGCAGCCATTTTTGCCATTATTGTCATGTACGACGCTTCAGGAGTAAGGCTCGCAGTAAGTAAACAGGCGAAGATTTTAAATGATTTTTTTCATGGTAGACAAACAGAATATAAGAAATTAAATGAACTTGTCGGACACACGCCTTATCAAGTTGTTGTCGGAGCTATTTTAGGAATTGTTGTTGGAATTGGATATTGTTTATGAGCAGAATGTGTATTTACATGTTCTGCTTTTATTTGTTTTATACATAATTGCGTGCGAAGTGGAATATCGTATACGGATTTAGAAAGGGTAGGTGAAAAGGGTGTTATTATATGAAAAAGTGCGTGAGAAAGTTAAGAAGGAAATTACTGCACTGCAGGCGATGCAACAACAAGATGGCATGTGGTGCTTTTGTTTTGAAGGTTCACCGTTAACAGATTGTCATATGATTTTTTTACTTAAATTGTTAGGCCAAGATCAAGAGATAGAGCCATTTGTTGCAAGACTAGCATCTCTGCAAACAAATGAAGGAACTTGGAAGCTGTACGAAGATGAGCCTGTTGGTAATTTGTCAGCCACCATTCAGGTGTATGCGGCTTTACTTGCTTCTAAAATGTATACGAAAGAAGATATAAATATGAAGCGTGCAGAAGCGTTTATTCGGAGGCAGGGTGGGATTACAAAGGCTCACTTTATGACGAAGTTTTTATTAGCGCTTCATGGAGGATATGAATATCCTTCTTTATTTCACTTCCCAACACCCATGTTATTTTTACCTGAAGATTCCCCGCTTAGTATATTTGAGCTAAGTAGTTCCGCACGTATTCACCTCATTCCGATGATGATTTGTATGAATAAACGATTTACTGTGTCCAAAACGATTCTTCCTAATTTAGATTATATTTCAGGTGGGAGTAAAAAGCAGTGGTTCCGTGAAGAACGTTCACCATTGTTTCAAACGCTTCTTGGAGATGTGAAGAAGTTTTTATTATATCCTTTATCTTTGCATCATAAAGGGGACAAAGAAGTAGAACGTTTTATGATTGAGCGGATTGATACAAATGGAACATTATACAGTTATGCGAGTGCTACATTTTACATGATTTATGCATTCCTTGCACTGGGGCATTCCATTCAATCGCCGCTTATTTCCAATGCAGTATTAGGATTGAAAACTTATGTATGGAATATGGATAGGGGAACTCATCTTCAAAATTCACCATCTACAGTGTGGGATACCGCTTTACTAAGCTATTCGTTGCAAGAAGCAGGTGTACCACATGATCACCAAATGATTCAAAAAGCGACAGATTATTTACTGCAAAAACAACATAAAGAGAAAAAAGATTGGAGTGTGCATGCTCCATCACTAGACGCTGGAGGTTGGGGCTTTTCAGATATTAATACGACAATTCCTGATATTGATGATACGACAGCTACACTTAGAGCGTTAGCGCGAAGTAGGAAAGGGAATCAAAAAGTAGAAGAAGCTTGGAAAAAAGGAATTGAATGGATGAGGGGATTACAAAATATTGATGGGGGCTGGGCTGCTTTTGAAAGAGGTGTAACAAGTAAAGTTTTAACACATTTACCTCTTGATAACTCAGGGGACATGGTTACGGATCCGTCTACGCCAGACATTACAGGTAGGGCGTTAGAGTTTTTTGGAACGTACGCTCCAAAAGAGTTACAAGGTGACCCAAAAGATCGAGCGATTCGTTGGTTAATTCATACGCAGGGGAAGAACGGATCCTGGCATGGGAAATGGGGTGTGTGTTACATATATGGTACTTGGGCAGCTCTCACTGGTTTACGCTCTATAGGAGTTTCATCTAATCATATAGCTTTACAAAAAGCAGCTACATGGTTAGAGAGTATTCAGCATAGTGATGGAGGGTGGGGCGAGTCTTGCAGGAGTAGTATAGAGAAGCGATTCATTTCGTTACCTTTTAGTACACCATCACAAACAGCATGGGCGCTCGATGCACTTATTGCTTATTATGATACGGAAACGCCTGTTATTCGAAAAGGGATTTCTTATTTACTTACACATCTAACTCAGAATCAAGATTATCCTACAGGCATAGGGCTACCAGATGGATTTTATATTCGATATCATAGCTATCATCATATATTTCCACTCCTTACTTTTGCTCATTATATAAAAAAATATAGAAAATAAACCGAGAAATGATCTCGGTTTATTTCGTTTTTTATGGGTAGTAGGTCCCAATTGCAAAAGGATAAGGGCGAGATAGCGCCTTATTTTTGTTCTGACTGGCGTTTTTGACGTGCATCGGCGGCGTCAGCACGTGCGTTTGCTTCTAAATCATCATGATCAGCGAGTTCACGAGAAAACTCTACATCAATACCATCAGAAGTTTTGTTTCGTCCTAGGTGCTTTTTGTTCATTCGACACAATCTCCTTGTGTGTATGCTATGTTGCAACTTTAGTTTGACACAAATAGACTTTTTTATACAAAAAGGATTTAGAAAGGAAAGAGCCGAAATATACAGTATAAGTAATAGAAATGGGGGAGAGTAATGGAGTTTTTACATGGGAAAACAGCTGTTATAACAGGAGCTGCACAAGGGATAGGAAAAGAAATTGCTTGTACTTTTGCAAAGTTAGGTGCAAAGGTGTTAATTAGCGATGTAAATGAGGAGAAATTAAAAGAAACAACAAGAGAATTTTTAGACCAAGGATATGAAGTAAGTTTATACGCATGTGATGTGAGTAATCAAAACGAAGCGAAGTCATTAATTGAATACGCAGTTCAAACATTTGGGAAATTACATATTTTAGTGAATAATGCAGGGGTTACAAGAGATGCGATGTTACATAAAATGGAGAAATCAGCTTGGGAGCAAGTAATGCAAGTAAACTTAACCGGTGTGTTTTATTGTATGCAACCGGCACTTCTTTATATGAGACAGCAACAATTTGGACGTATCATCAATATTTCTTCCATTAGTAGGGAAGGGAATATTGGGCAAGCAAATTATGCTGCAACGAAAGCGGGTGTCATTGGATTAACAAAAACGGCAGCAAAAGAAGTGGGTGGATTTGGTATTACTTGTAATGCCATTTGTCCAGGGTTTATGGATACAGATATGACAAAAACAATACCAGATAAAGTGAAAGAGAAGATGGTTGGTGCAATCCCAGTTGGAAGAATTGGAACGCCACAAGATATCGCGAATGCAGCGGCCTTTTTCGCTTCAGAGTATGCTTCTTATATTACAGGCGAGGTATTAAATGTGAGTGGTGGCTTGCAAGTGTAAGAGATAGTTCCATATTTTTAAATATGTTACGGAATAAAATATTTGGGCTCTCTAAACGAGTTGTTACATAATAAGTAGAGCCTGACCAACTTTGGTCAGGCTCTTTCATTTAGTTTAGGTTCACCCAAACACTTTTCACTTCTGTATAGTTGTTTAATGCATAAGATCCCATTTCACGACCAAGGCCAGATTGCTTAAATCCACCGAATGGAGAAGCTGCATCAAATACGTTATAACAGTTTACCCACACTGTACCAGCACGGACTTTGCTGGCAATGTAATGTGCATTTTTCACATTTTCTGTCCATACACCAGCAGCTAAACCAAATGATGATTTATTTGCACGTTCAATTACTTCATCAATATCATTAAATGGCAATGCGGAGATGACAGGACCAAAAATTTCTTCTTTGGCGATTGTCATTTCATCATTTACATCTGCGAATACTGTTGGGGCAACAAAATACCCTTGCTCGTATGGTTTGTTTCCACCAACAAGTACTTCTGCACCCTCTTCAATACCTTTTTCAATGTATCTCATAACGCGTTTTTGTTGTTCTTCGGAAACGAGAGGCCCAATTGTAGTTTGAGGATCTAATCCTGCACCTTGTGTTAATTTTTTCGAATATAGAACAAGGTCAGCCATAACGTTATCATACATTTTCTTTGGAATAAATAAACGTGACCCTGCACAACATACCTGACCTTGGTTAAACATAACGCCAGAAAGTGCAGCTGGAATGGCACGAGATAAATCAGCATCTGGTAGGATGATATTTGGTGATTTGCCGCCAAGCTCTAACGTAACTCGTTTCAGTGTTTCAGATGCTTGTCTCATAATTTGTTTACCGACAGGAGTCGAACCTGTAAATGCAATTTTATCAACGAGAGGATGATTCACAAGAGCTTGTCCAGCTGTTTCACCGAATCCTGGTACGATGTTAACAACACCTTTTGGGAATCCAGCCTCTTCAAATAATTCAGCTAAGTATAGAGCGGAAAGAGGTGTTTGTTCCGCTGGCTTCAACACGATTGTACAACCAGTTGCAAGAGCAGCCCCCATTTTCCACATTGCCATTAGAAGAGGGAAGTTCCATGGAATAATTTGACCAACGACACCAACTGCTTCATGGCGTGTATAGTTGAAATATTCTCCAGAAACTGGAATTGTTTGGCCGACGATTTTTGTAGCCCAGCCAGCATAATACCGCATATGTTCAATTGCAAGCGGAATGTCTGCTGCTAATGTTTCACGAATTGGTTTTCCATTATCCAACGTTTCAAGTTGTGCAAGTTCCTCTTTGTGTTCCTCCATTAAATCTGCAAGTTTATACATAAGACGGCTGCGTTCAGCGCCGCTCATACGCGACCAAGGTCCTTCATCAAATGCAACTCTAGCAGCTACTACAGCTTTATGAATATCTTCGCGACCAGCTTCGGAAACAATCGCAAGTGTTTCGCCAGTTGCTGGGTTAGGAGTTTTAAATGTCTTTCCGGAAGCGCTTTCGACGAACGCCCCATTCACATATAATTTTTTTGTTCCTTGAAGAAACTTTTCTACTTTTTCATGAAGATTTACAGCTAGTTGACTCATTGTATAACCCCCTTGAAAATATAATGTAAACGCAGTACGAGACGGCGTTTATTCCAATAGCAAGGTTGTAAAGAGACTAGGTGAAAGACCTCTAATTTTAATCATAAATAAAAAATACTGAAAATTCAAATTTTATTTACGTTACAATTGTAAAAGATATGTAATAAAGAATTGGATTCTACATAATTATAAAAATTCCTGTTCGTTTTTGTTTTCTAGTAGGAAAAACTAGAAAAACAGTGGTACAATTATACATCGTGAGAGGAGGGGGAAAATGAAGAATCAACATGATGACCCACGTTTTCGAATTGCCCATAGAGAAGCGTTAATCGGTCTTGGACTTGCTTTTATTAATTTTATAATATGGTATGGTTTTGCTTATGGGCTTGGTAGTAAGGATCCAAGTGAATATACATATGTATTAGGTTTTCCAGCATGGTTTTTTTATAGTTGTATAGTTGGATTTATTGTAATGGTTATCCTTCTTATTTTAGTTGTACGTTTTGTATTTCAAGATATTCCGCTCGATGAGGAAGAAAAAAGTGAGGAATGATAGATGAATTGGTATGTAATAATTCCAATGATAATTTGTTTTATCGTTGTATTTTTAATTGGTGTATATGCATCAAGACGTGTACAAGCAACGGCTCATAATAAATTTTTACAAGAATATTTTCTTGGAGGTCGTGAGCTAGGTGGCTTATTATTAGCTATGACAATGATTGCTACGTACGGTAGTGCGAGTAGCTTTATTGGGGGACCTGGTATTGCATACAATATGGGACTTGGATGGGTATTGTTGTCAGCGATCCAGGTTGTAACGGGTTACATTGTCTTGACAGTACTTGGCAAAAAGTTTGCGATCATTGCAAGAAAAATGGAAGCAATTACGCTTATTGATTATTTAAAAGGAAGATATAATCATAAAGCAGTGGTCATTCTTTCAGCACTATGTATTATTATCTTTTTATTTTCAGCAACAGTTGCCCAGTGGGTTGGGGGCGGAAGGTTAATTGAATCGTTAACAGGCCTTTCGTATACAACGTCTTTATGTCTTTTTACATTTTCTGTACTTGTATACGTTTTAATTGGTGGATTCCGTGCTGTTGCTTTATCCGATACATTACTCGGCATGATTATGTTAGCGGGTACAACAATTATTTTAATTGCAACGGTGATTGCTGGAGGCGGAATTGAAAAGATTATGCAAGAACTCGTTCAAATTAATCCGAACTTAATTACGCCGTTTGGAGCGGATGGTAGTTTAACAAAAACGTATGTGACATCATTTTGGATTTTAATTGGTGTTGGTGTTGTTGGTTTACCGCAAATTAGTGTACGAGCGATGTCTTATAAAAATTCAAAAGCAATGCATCAAGCGTTAATAATTGGCACAGTTGTTGTTGGTACAATTATGATTGGCATGCATTTAACAGGTGTGTTTGCTCGCGTGGTGCTCCCAGGCGTAACTGTACCAGACAAAGTAATGCCACTTCTTGCACTGGAAGTATTACCACCTTGGCTTGCTGGAATCTTTTTAGCTGCCCCAATGGCAGCAATTATGTCCACTGTAAACTCACTATTACTACTTGTGAGTTCTTCAATTATTAAGGACATATATGTAAATTACATAAATGAAAATGCCGCTGACACGGTTATTAAAAAAGGAAGTTTGTGGATTACTGGCATTGTCGGCTTACTCGTGTACGCAGCAGCTATTAAACCACCTGATTTCTTAATTTGGTTAAATTTATTTTCTTTTGGTGGATTAGAAGCAGCTTTTATTTGGCCGATCGTTTTAGGGTTATATTGGAAGAAGGGAAATGCAACTGGTGCACTTGCTTCAATTCTCATTGGTGTTGGTTCTTATATGATATTTCATCTTTGTTTCCCAAAACCATTTGGTCTGCATACGGTCGTGTTTCCCATTTGTTTTGCTTTCATTGCGTATGTAATAGGTAGTATGTTAACGTCAAATAAAGTGAAACTTTAATCAGTGGGAGGCTTCATTTCCTAGCTAACTTCTTTGTTTTGGCTGAATTTTGAGGTGGAAGTGTTACTGTCCGCAAATAGCGGGATAAAGTACCATAAAGATATAGGTTTGAATAAAATATACAAGTTGGATAGGTTCTATATTTTTTAATCAATGATAGAAAAAGATGATTAGGTTGGGGCAAAAGAGTTTATGCTCCAACCAAATAAATTTGTTGGAAAAATAGGCAATATAAAAAGTAGGGCTCTTATAGATTCAATAAGAGCCCTACTTTTTATAATTAAAAACTTAATTATGATGCGAATTTATGTGTAGGATAGGTTGGATAGTTATTTTTGTTTTTATGGAAAGTTTCTGAAAAACAAATCCGTCTAGACCGACACGCCCAGCGTTATGTCCTGCTACTAAAATAAGTATAGACAATAGTATCATATTTGGATTTGTACTTACAGTTCCACTTAAAAGAAAAGCAGTGTTTATAATAATCCCGAAAAATACAGCGGTTTTAGTTAGCCTTCCTAAAAGAAGTCCAAGCCCAACTAAAATTTCTCCCCATTGTACGAGAAAGCTAATTGAACTACCCCCACCTTCACTTCGTTTAGAGGAGGGGGTCTTCTCGGTTAAAATGATAAATAAAGCTTTTTTGTTATTACGTAAAAAATCAATAAACATAATAAATTCCTCCGATACATAATAAAATGTATTTACAAGTTTATTCTGTATTTTTGTGAATCGAATCACAATGAACGAAATTTGAACAAATGGTTTAATCCAGTGGCTTTTTGAATAATTCATCGTTTATTCAAAAAGCAGTGTGTGAATACAGTGTGATTTTAATTTATCCCGCATTAACGGGCAGTAAGACCCCCACCTCAAAATTTGGCAAAAGCAAAGAAGTTAGGTGGGGGATATGCCCGTAAAAGCCCGATTGGTTCAACTAATAATCAGTGGGGGATGAAGAAACCCCCCCACTGATTACAGTTTCACTTTATGGCGTATATGGTTTGAAAAATAGTTAACATGTATTTTGGTTTATACCATAATAAGAGGTGAAGGGATGGGGGGGAAGTGCCATGAAAAAGGTGCTTTTTTTAGGAGATCCAGGTATTGATGATTCTTTAGCCATTATGTATGGGCTATTACATCCTGAGATTGAAATCGTTGGGATTGTAACTGGATATGGAAATGTAACACAAGAGCAAGCAACGAGCAATGCTGCGTATTTAATGCAACTAGCAGGCAGAGAGGATATACCAATTATAAATGGAGCAAAAATGCCGTTGTCGGGTGAATTTATAACATATTATCCTGAAATTCATGGAGCAGAAGGGTTAGGACCAATTCGCCCTCCAAAAACCATTCAACCAAATATTAAATCGTTTTGCACAATCTTTGACATTATTAAGCGTTATAAAAAAGAAATTATTATTGTTGATGCAGGAAGATCAACAAGTTTGGCAACGGCGTTTATTTTAGGGAAAGATATAATGAAAGATGTAAAAGAGTATTACTGTATGGGTGGAGCATTTCTTGTTCCAGGGAATGTTACGCCTGTAGCAGAGGCGAATTTTCATGGCGATGCACTTGCTGCAAATGTTGTGACACACTACGCAAAGAATTTGACACTAATTCCACTCAATGTTACAAAGGATGCTATTATTACACCAGAAACTGTTCAATATATAACAAAACATTCAAAAACAAAATTTAGAGAATTAATTGACCCTATTTTTAAGTATTATTATAAAGCATATAAGAAAATAGATCCGAAAATTACTGGAAGTCCCATTCATGATGTTGTTACGATGATGGCAGTTGTAAATCCCTCTATTATTGAATATGTATACCGGAAAGTAGATGTGGACTTAGAAGGTAGTGCAAAGGGGGAAAGTATTGCTGATTTCCGACCGCAACCTGATGCAGTAGCTCTTAAAAATTGGGTGAGAATTGGATGGAAATTAAATTATAAGAAGTTTGTTGAAAACTTTGTTCGATTTATGACATAGACATAATAGGAGATTACAAGTTACAATAATAGAGATAATTATTTAGACAATTGTCTCTATTATTTTGTTTATAACTGTATATAATAGAGAAAAGATATAAATTAGGAGAGGGATTTCACTTGAGAAAAGTTATAATATGTGCAGGAATCATTGGTGTATTCATAGTACTTATATCCGGTAACTTTTTAGTGAAAAAAGTTTGGAGTTCCAATAATGACGATGCTCAATATGTTGCCTCATTTGTTGAAGAACATAAAGATGAAAAAAATAGTGCCCTACTTATAAAGCGAAATGATAAAGTTGTTTATTCTGTGAATCCAGATGTCGTGTTACCAGTTGCGAGCACGATGAAGTTAATTGTTGCACTTGAATTTACGAAACAAGTTGTAGATGGGAGAATTGACCCAAATAGTTATGTGTCAATTGATGATGTAAATCGTTACTATATTCCAAATACAGATGGTGGTGCGCAGGATCGTTGGCAAAAGTATTTAATGAAAACTGGTAAAATGGATGAAAATGCCGTTTCTTTAGAAGAAGTTGCGAAAGGGATGGTGAAATTTAGTTCAAATGCAAATACAGAATATTTAATGGATCGACTTGGACTAGATTATATTAACCAAAATTTACAAAGCCTATCACTTCCTTCACATCAACCGTTATTTCCTATTGTTTCTTCTCTATACATTCCGGGATATTTGCAGAAGGAACTGCATATTCCAAAATCTAAATTAGAGAAAAAGTTAAAAGAAATGTCTTCAGAAGAATATCGTCGTTATGCCATGTTAATACATGAACGGTTAAAAGAGAAAGGACCGTTATTACAAAAAGAAATTCCGCTCTATTTAGAAGGGAAATATGAAAAAATATGGTCAGATAGGCTGCCAGCTGCATCCGCAAATGATTATATGGTGCTTCTGGAAAAAGCGAATCATAAAAAAGGATTTACAAAGGCTGGAGAAAATGAGTGGGCAAATCTCGTTGAAACGGACATGAAAGCAAAGAAGTATCGTAAGTCATTCCGGCATGCTGGACAAAAAAATGGGTATACACCATGGACATTAGCAAAAGCAGTTTATGCCACTGATAAACTTGGGAATTGTACAGAAATTGTATTTTTAGCAAATCAATTGGATGAAGATGATAGTACAGAGCTTCGTAAGCACTTGCTAAATTTACATTTCCAGGTGTTAAAAAGTGAAAAATATGATGCCACTGTTATTAAATAAACCCGATGCGTGAAGCATCGGGTTTATTTTTATCCTGTAAAGGCCCGATTGGTGAGGGCTAATAATTAATGGGGAGATGAAGGGATTTCCCACTAATTATAGTTTCACTTTATACAAGCACCTTTTCAAAAGCTCAGGGTATGATGATTAGTAATAACTGGGCGAAAGGAGAAAAGGTGATGAAACAAAATAAGGAGGAATTTATAAAGGGTGAGGGCGCTGATTTCCCTGGGGAAACCTATGCAAATTGTGTGCTACAGCATGTGTTTCAATTTCAGCGAGATTACTTATTGCAAGAGATGTTTATGATTCATCGTGCTCATATTATCATGCTTATTGAGCAAAAATTAATGAAACAAAAAGATGCAAAAGTTATTTTAACAGCGTTAGAAAAAGTGGCACAAATTCCAAAGAGTCAATTACTGTATGAGAAGGAGCATGAAGATCTCTTTTTTTTAGTGGAGCATTTAATTGGGCAAGAAGCAAATCATAATTTTGTAAGTAATATGCATATTGGCAGGAGCCGGAATGATATGGGGGTCGCGATGTATCGGATGAGTTTGCGTCGCTATTTACTCCGTTATATAGAGCATTTTCTTCTTTTACAAGAAAGTATGTTAGAAATTGCGAATGAACATATGGAAACAATCATGCCTGCTTATACGCACACACAACCTGCCCAGCCGACAACATTCGGTCATTATATGTTAGCAATATATGATACAATGCATCGGGATTTAGAGCGTGTTTGGAAGGTATATCATCTTGTCAATCAATCTCCTTTGGGTGCAGCTGCTCTATCTACTACAAGCTTTCCTATAAATAGACAGCAGGTTGCAAAGTTGCTCGGTTTTTCAAGTGTTATTGAAAATTCATATGACGCTATTGCAAGCGCAGACTATTTATTAGAAACAAGCGCGACACTTATGGTAGCGATGACGAATAGCAGTAGATGGCTCCATGATTTCTTACTACTAGCAACAAAAGAATACAATGGGATTACTGTCGCAAACCCATACGTACAAATCAGCAGTATAATGCCGCAAAAACGGAACCCTGTTTCCATTGAACATGCTCGTGCTCTCGCTAGCAGTGCACTTGGAGAAACTTTCACTGTATTTCAAATGATTCATAATACACCGTTTGGAGATATTGTTGATACAGAAGATGATTTGCAGCCTTATTTGTATGAAGGAATCGAAAAGGCAATTCGTGTGTTTTGTATGATGAATGCAGTAATTCGAACGATGAAGGTGGAAGATGAAGTTTTAAGAACTCGCTCGTTTCAACATGCGATTACAATAACAGATTTTGCAGACGCATTAACAAAAAATTATAAGATTCCTTTTCGGCGTGCTCATCGTGCTGCAAGTGATATTGCAACAATGTCTATACAGCAGAAAAAAGAGTTACATGAACTGAATTTCACAGAAGTAAATATATATTTACAAGAAAACTTTCATGTAATACTTTCAGAAAAAGAATGGGATGATATTATATCACCAGAATCATTTGTTGAAAAACGGACTGTATATGGTGGGCCGAGCAAAAAAGAAATGGTACGTATGATTCAAAAGAGGAGAGAGTGTTTTAAGAACGAAGAAATTAAATTCGAAAGGGAAAAACAACGGATCTCACAAGCTGAAAAAGAAGTAATGACGATAGTCTTGAATATTATTGAATCGTAAAAGCAGGATTTAATGAATGAATCGCCAATATTCTATTTAAATATAAAAATATAAATCCAAATAAACCCCTTCTTTTTAGGTGAGAGAGAGTATCCGGCCATGCATAGAAACGGTCAGATCCTTTTCCTGCCTCATGCCAAGTTAAAACAGAGAGAGAAAATGAGTGTAAGTCACCTTTTCTTCTTCGTATCAACGACTTATATGTCGAAAAATCAAAAGGGATTTATATAGAAAGAAGAGATTGTCGATGATTCAATTACAGGTATATGAAGATGTTTCTTATTTTAAGAAGGAAGTCACCCCCATTTTGGAAATGAATGAGCAAGAAAATAATTTATTGTTAGGGGTGTTACAGTCTACGGAGAATCCGTTGTTTATGGCAATAGCAAAGCAAAATGAAAAAATTGCTCTCATACTTCTTCAAACTGAGAAAAAGCAAATGATTGTCGCTAAATCCGAGATTTCGCAAGAGGCTATAGAGGGGATAGCGAAACAATTAACAAAGGTGTATCCAGATATACCGGGATTGATTGGTGAAAAGCGAGTAGTGAAACAATTAGCTGAAGAGATTGCAAAATTAGAACAAAAGAAGCTTTCTATTCGTATGAATCAAGGTGTGTATGAATTAAAAAAAGTAAAGAGGCAATGGGGGGAATATGGAGTTTTCCGGCGAGTAAACAGCGTTGAACTACCATTAATTGAAAAGTGGGTGCACCAATTTTGTGAAGATGTTCATTTGCCCACTACGGAAGAAAAAGCAAAACAAACTGCAAATACATTAGTAAGTACAAATCGGTTGTTTGGATGGGAAGTAGATGGGAGATTAGTTTCAGTAGCTGCAATTACAAGGCCTACTAAGAGTAATATTACAATCAATTTTGTATATACACCGAAAGAAGAACGTAAACAAGGGTACGCTTCTAATTGTGTAGCTGCTCTCAGTCAGCTCATGTTAGACCGAGGTTATAAAACAACTACTTTATATACAGACTTAGCAAATCCAACGTCGAATAAGATTTACCAAGAGATAGGATATGAACCAATAATGGAATCTGTATTAATATTTTTAGAACCGATAAGATAAAAGGCTCGCTTATATGCGAGCCTTTTGCTATGAAACTATTTTTCATCAATGCGAAGTACGCCGCCAGATTCGAAATGGGGTGTATCTAAAAGATGAATAATCGCTTTAGCGACATATTCAGGGGAGAGTAATTTTCCTTCTTCTTTTAAAGCGATAAATCGATCTAAGTTAGTAAAATCTTCTTTTTCTGTTTGCCGAATTTGTTGCTGCATGTCTGTGTCAACAACACCTGGGGCAAAAGCAATTGTTTTTACTGGATATTCTTTTTCAGCTTCCTCTATAGCGACACATTGTGTAAACATGTTCACGCCAGCTTTCGTTGTACAATATGCTCCCCATCCAAAGTATGGTTTTTGACCGGCTCCTGAAGAAATGTTAATAATACGTTTGTCCACGTTCCAATTTTTCGTATGTTTCATAAACGAAGAAGTAAGGATCATCGGTGCAATTAAATTAATTTGTACATTTGCAATCAAAAGTTCACTTTCTGATTTTTCAATCGGTTTCATTGGTGCGAGGGTACCGGCATTATTAATCAAATGGATAGACGATATGTTTTCTTTTTCAATGGATGAAAAGATTGTTTCAAAATGAGTTTCTAGATTATGTACATCTTGGAGATCGATTGAGTGAAATGTTAAAGGAATATCTTTTTGTTTTGCTTTTTCAATAAGTTTTTCATTTTGTCTTCTAGAAATACAAATGAGTCGTGTATTTTCCTCTAATAATTGTGTAGCGATTGCCTCGCCTAATCCTTGTGAAGTACCTGTTACAATGACGTAGCGCATTTCTTTAAAACTCCTCCCATATATGTAATAAGTGGTGTCGATAAGGTGTTTTATCTACATGGTATAGTATAGAGCATCTTATATAAAGAAAGTAATCTTTTGAATAAAATGTTGTTTTCAAGATGTACATGCTGGAATAAATCAGATTCAAAATCTTCTAGACGATTATAAACCATACGATATGTGCGGCATGCATGCTCTGGGGGAGTAAAATCATTTGTAATGATTCGTAATTCTTTTATAAGATCGCCAGCTCCATCATGCTCTTGTTCTAATTCTTCAAGCCTTTCAATTGCCAAAATTAAATTTTCTTGAGATGAATTTTGTTCGTATTTTTTGATAAGCGGGAATACAAGAGTTTCTTCTTTTATTATATGTTGTTCAAGTTCTAATTTTAATTCATGAAAAAGTCGGTGAACGGTACTTAAATGCGACTCTGTTTGACCATGTACGCGAAATACTTTTGTTACATATGGGCTCAGCTGTGGCAATTCTTCTTGAATATATCGATGATGTTTTTGGATAATATGGTCAATTAGTATAGAAAAATTAGCCTCACTCCAGTTTGTAGATTCATTATTTTTTGATTTATATAAAATATATTGTTCATTTAATAGTTTTAAAAGTTCATCAGGAGAAATTTCTTTTGTTTGTGTCGCTATTTCAATTGTTTTGTCCCCGCCACAACAAAAATCAATACGATGTTTTTTAAACAAATCACTTGCTTGTGGAAAAGTGGTAACTATTTCACCAACAATAGATGTTTTAGTAAAAGGTGTAGCCATATGAATCACTCCTCTGTTCATTTGTATGTTTTTAGCTTAATGGATAAGAAAAGAGATCGAGGTGATTATAATCACAAATATAATGTAGAATTCATGCATGTTTTGTAGATGCGGGGAGGAGTTGTTCAATCTGTTTGAAAAAGTAATGGTGGTGATTCTTCTTTTGAAAATGATATTTCATTGTTACAAAAATGTGAAGTCTGACGACATACAATAAAAACCATTGACATACATATCTGAATTCAGTATTGTATTCAGGTATGTGTTCAAAATCAGGAGGTTTTTATGAGTAATCAAACTACACATCATGTAAAAATGACAACAGCGGATCCATCTGGAATTGGTCTATTTGGATTAGCAATGGTAACACTTGTAGCATCATCACAAAAGCTAGGATTAACTGATGGCGTTTCATTTGTATTACCATGGGCAATCTTTTTAGGAGGATTTGCACAACTTTTTGCTTGCGTTCACGATGCAAAGCATAATAATACGTTCGGTACAACTGCTTTTGGTGCGTATGGTCTATTTTGGTTAGGTGTTGGGACATCATGGTTAATTCAACTTGGTGTATTTGGCGAAAAATTGGCACAAGCTGTAGATCCAAAGCAACTTGGTGTTGCATTTATTGGGTATCTAATCTTTACAATTTTTATGACTATTGGAGCAATGGAAACACATAAAGTATTATTTATGATTTTTGTACTTATTGATTTCTTATTTATCGGTCTTTCATTTAGTACTTTAGGTGTTATGCCACATGCTATGCATAACTTAGCAGCGTATTCTGAACTATGTATTTCATTACTATCTTTCTATGGTTCAGCAGCTGCTGTATTAAATACACATTTTGGAAAAGTTGTATTACCAGTAGGAAAGCCATTTGGCATTTTTAAAAAATAAAAATAGAGGAGCACGAATGACAAGAAGAGTCATTCGTGCTTTTTTTATAGCGTGCCCAGTTAAGCTAAGTATTGCTTACTGGTGAAAGTCTAGGTAAGAACCAATTCGCCTAGTAGCTGCTAGGCAACTAGTGGAGAAATTCTAAAGTTGAAGCCCTGTGACAAAATAACCTCTAATAGATAGCCGAATTGCTGATTGTCTAAAGGGTGATAGGGAAGTTGAATAAGTAAACAAGTAAGTGTATTTAATGCGGTAAGGAGAAAAATAAAAAAGATAATCAATTGTAAAAAGGGGTGTCAACATGGCGGAAATTTTAATAGCATTTGCAAGTATGTCAGGAAATACAGAAAGTATCGCTGATTTAATTAAAGTGAGTTTGGATGCATTTAATCATGAAGTGGAATTGAAAGAAATGGAAGGGATGGACGCAGAAGAACTATTAGAATATGATGGTATCATTTTGGGGTCTTATACGTGGGGAGATAGGGAACTACCATTTGAAGCAGAAGACTTCCATGATGATTTAGAAGGTATAGATTTAGCTGGGAAAAAAGTTGCTGTATTTGGATCTGGAGAATCGAAAGTGATGCACTGGGAGGAAAATGTTGTGTAAAATGTAAAAAAAAATAGAGAATTTAGCTTTACTTTTATTATATTGGTATGATATAGTGATTATAAACCATTTTACTTTTAATAATATAGAGATTTAAATGAGCTGTAACTTCAGAAGAGGATAGCAATGTTAAATCTCCTCTGCGGTTGCAGTTTTTTAATGTCGTTATTATTGTTGTAAAGTGGTCGAAAATGAATATGTACATATAGGTACATTGTAGGAGGATTTTTTCATGCAAAACGGTAAAGTAAAATGGTTTAACTCAGAAAAAGGTTTCGGATTTATCGAAGTTGAAGGCGGAGAAGACGTATTCGTTCATTTCTCAGCTATCCAAGGCGACGGATTCAAAACTTTAGAAGAAGGTCAAGAAGTTACTTTCGAAGTAGAACAAGGTAACCGTGGACCACAAGCTACTAACGTAGTTAAGAAGTAATTGAATTGAAAAGAGAAGGGCTTGCCCTTCTCTTTTTTTTATTGTGCCTGATTCATTTCATTCTTTCGAATGTATGTTTATCCCGCTATTCGCGTGCAGTAATACGCTCACCTCAAAATTCGACGAAAGCAAAGAAGCTAGACGAGAGATAAAGCAAACCTCGCTGATTAAAGCTTTACTTTATATACAAAAAAATTTAGTTATTTTTGACTGAATATTCAAAAAAGAAATCTCAGGATCTTTTTTATAAATTTTGTTTTGTGTATTTGTACAGTGGGGAATATATAATTAAAAATATAATCAGATAAGGAAGAGGGATATGACTTGAATGAACTTAAATATTATATTGTCTTTGATGTTGAACGGAATTTTCGACCTTATAAATTGCAAGATCCCTTGGAAGTGGTTGATATTGGGGCAATCAAGGTAGAAGCAAGTACAATGCGTATAATAGGACAATTTTCTTCACTTGTTAAACCAACCGCACCTCTAACTCGCCATACAACAAAATTAACAGGCATTACAAAGCAAGATCTAAAAGAGGTAGAAATGTTTCCAGAGGTAATGGAACGATTTCTTCAATTTGCTGGGGATGATTATATGTTTATAACATGGGGAAAGGAAGACTATAAATTTCTTGCGCAAGATTGTAAGCTACATCATATAGAATGCCCTAATATAGAGAATGAGAGAAAATTTGATTTGCAAAAATTTGTATTTCAAGCATATGATCAATTATTTATACATACACCAAGTTTAAAATTTGCGGTGGAACAATTTTCTTTAGAATGGGAAGGAAAGCAGCACCGTGCCTTTGCAGACGCTAAGAATACCTTGAATATCTTTCTTAAAGTATTCAAGGAAAAGGATATTTATAAGCGGTATAAACGAAATGAAGAACTCGTACTTGTAAAGAATGGTTTATTAACTGAAAAAGCAAAAAAGAAAATGAAAAGATGGGTATTTAAAGAATTAAAGAAAAAAGAACACAGTCCATTTACTTGGGATGATTTTCAAAATAGCAAGACATGGGGGAATATAACGGAACGATATTATATTGATAATAACACAATACGACTTTTACAAAATTATTTTACTATGGCTGTAAAGAAAGGTGAGCAGCAGTTGCGAGTGTTAGAAGAGATAAATAACAAAATAAATGATGCATAGTCAAAAGTTAAAAGTGTTCGTGTAAATGAATATAAAAAGATTTATTTTTTTAGTCGAGCTTCTTTGATTTGAAGAACGATGATTATAAATGTTAGAATTTTCCGGAATTTAATGTATGAAATTGCATTGTTTTTTGAGGTGAATAGATGAAAAAATTGTACTTAGTAATAAGTGTGCTTCTAAATTTTATTTTTGGTTTTCTTTTTGGGTATGCTCTTTTAGGGGTATTAATAACTGTTTATTCAATCAATTGTCTATTTAATGGTTGCTCAGATATGGTAGAAGAATGGGTGGGTATTGTTATGGGTTTAGTTATTACTTTGATAATAAGTGGTATTCTTTTTCCGATGATTATATTTACGAACAGAAAGTTTTTACATGCTGTGAAGATGAGAAAAAAACATTATTTCCTTGTCATTCCCCCTTTTTTTATTCTAGGTACTTTTTTTAGTTTTTATTTAAGATCGAGCCATATCGGTCCATTTTAAAGAAAGTGCGGCATTTCCCGTGATTATTCCCCTCTCATCAGTTGTTTCTTACGGACAATTCTCCTTGAGCTGTCTTCCTTAAATTCTGATATATTTTATTGTAGTTTAAAGATAACTGCTTTTCTTCAGTTCTAGTAGTTATACAAACAATAGCCTGATAGGATATATTGAAGAAATGTCATCTTTTTGAATTCTAATAGTAGGTTTTCGTGTCCGGATATGTATAGTAACTAAGGTACAGGCAAAAGGATGTGAGTAAAAATAAAAGAGCGCTACAGAATAGCGCTCAATAAAAACTATAATATGGAAGAGGGGATGCAATTGTAAAATAAAACTGGTCTTTAAAAAGGTGATTCAATCTTTTAAACATTGTTAAATCTAACGAGAGAATATAACTGTTTTTTTATGAATAGGACTGTAAATTTTAGTGATTTTTAAAACAGTTTCCTTTTATAGGGACGGTTTCTTTTATCAATGAATATACTATTTTAAGAAAATGAAGGGGTGAAGAGAATTGGATTATTTAATTGAATTAAATCAGTGGGGTATAAAAGAAGGATTCCCCACCAAGCCCTATGCAGATGCTGATTATATACAAGCTGATAAGAATATACAGGGAATAAACAGTGCATTACAATTTGCGGCGGCTAACAATTATGCTGAAGTGACTCTTCCAAAGGGGAATTATGCGATCTGTTACCCTCGTGAAATCGCTATGGTTTCTAATATTGACTTTAATTTAAGTGGTTCAACACTAAAAGTAATATATGATTCTAACAAAAAATCACCATTCGATAATAGAACAACTACTGATTATTACAACTTTAAAGGAAATAGTGTTGTTTTTAGCAAAAACACTAATTCTCATTTATTTGGCGGAACCGTCATTGGATGTAGGGATGATAGGAGTTTCTTGAATCCTTTAGAAGCAGCAATGGAGCACACATATGGAGTTCTCTTTCAAAGAAGTTCAAGTTATTGTTCTATGACAAATTGTACAGTTCGCGATTACATGGGTGATAATGTTTCATTTAGCTCAGATTCTATATATAACTATGGTGAATTTGATCAAGGACTTACATTAAGTGCTTTAGATTACACAACTGGACAACCAATCACCTCGGCTAATACACTCATAACAAAACTGTTAAACATACCTCAAGATTTAACACCAAAGATAAATTCTTTCCTTATAGCTGGCGCAGGATACGCTAGAAAAACTAATTTGAATACTAAAGAATTGGACATCTTCTTTTACGACAATAGCAACAAATTCATAGGGGTTATGAAGAAAAGACGAATTTATACCGATATTTCTATTCCTGTTACTGCAACTAAGTTTAGATTGCAGTATTACAATGAAACTAACCCAAGTAAGAATATGCAGATTACTATTATGTTTGGCGGGATTCCCCATCATAATACAGTGAAAAAGTGTGAAATATTTAATGGGCATAGGGGCGGTATTACTTTAGGTGGTAGCTATAACAAAATTGTAAACAATAAAATCCGTGATAATGGAAAAGGTTTGGTTAGGTTTTTGGATGGAAAACCGCTTTTCAATGACCCGACTAGATATTCGATAAATATGGAAGATAGTTATGGGGCAAGTTGTACGATAATAGATAACGAAATTTACGGTAGTTATCATGGTATCTTAGTCGGGTGTTACGATGTTTTAATAGAGCACAATCACATTTACAACATTGATAATATTGCAATCAATTTGTATTCTCTCGTGCATGCAAACATTAAGGATAACTTCTTATACAACTGTCAAAACAACATTGGCCTTATGACTTCTAATTTCAGTGCGGCGTTTGTGAATATCGAAGGCAACAGCTTTACAGGTGGCATCATGAATGTAACTAGTGATTCATACAGGGTTTCATTATCAAACAATCAATACGTAAATCCTGACATGATTGCAATGGGCGATAATTGCACGTTTGATAATAATTACATTATTTTTACAGAAAATCTAGTTACTGCACCGTGGCTAAAGGCAAACAAAATAAGCAGATGTACCTTTAAATCTGTCCCTATACAAAAGGAAATGACGTTTAAAGTGAAAGAGTATGATAATTGTAGATTCGAAAACTTACGAGTCAGATCTGAAAATCCAAATCCTAAGAATGTAGATGTCTGTGAATTCACTAGATCAGAATTTATTAATTGTGAGCTGAGAAATCATATGTTTAGCGGACGCCCCATGAACGTTAAGGTTACTAAATCAAAGCTTATAGATACGACCTGCGAAGGCGGTATTACAAATGTGGACAACCAAGTATCATACACGTCATTAGAAGAATGCGATATCACTATCAATACCAAAAATAATCTGTTTTTATCAGATACAAACAGACCCTATACAATTTATAAAGCAGCAAATTGTATAGTCACGATAAACAATACATCTTTTGGTGCCTTATTAGCATCTGGCTCAGCTAATGCAGCGAATGAACTAGTTCTAGAAGGAAATGAGTTTGTTTATACAGGCTCTACACCTTTGAATTTAAAATACTATACAAATAAAAATCATATACGTAACTTTGTTGATTCAGACAATATTTTTACAAATATCACTTTACCTACTGTTTCCTAATGAAGACTAAGTGTATGTGAAGCAATAAAAGAAACCGGCTATGTAATAAGAGTCGGTTTTTAATACATAACGTATTTATTCCATGTTAAGCGGGGGCAACCGGTTTAATAGGGTCAGTCACCCCTGGGAAAATTGTCCATGAAGGACGGTATCCTCATTCCGTTTCAACTCGTTCGAATCATTAACGAAAGATATCCATACTTAGGAAATTTGTTTGCACCACAAGTATTTTGCCAGTTGGTTATCGATACGGTTACGGTTTGTGGCTGGTCAGTTTGGTTGAAAGTGAAAATTTGGATGAAGTTGGTTTTTACTGAGTGCAAATAAGATTGAAGTAAAGGATAGAAAAGTAATTTGGCTTGATGACAATGGGATGAAGCCCCCCCACTGATCAAACTTTCACTTTATTGCATTTCAAGGTTTTAAAATAATATCTATTAAAAAACCATATGAATTGAATCAAGTTATCAAAATATATATTAGTCTAGGTTACATATGTAAGTGATGAATCATAGAATATGAGGTGATACTATTGCAAAAACACGAAATCCTTATTAAGGAGCGATCAAATGAAGACATACTTTAATAAAAGAAAAATCAGCAGAAGAGACTTGAAGGAATATAAGCTCATTGGGGATGGGAAGGATGGAGAGGTATATCAATTAACCCATGATAAATGTGTGAAAATGTTTTTCCTGGAAGAAACTCAAAAAAAAGAGTTGAAAGCTCTGGTAATTGGACAATCATCACCTATTATTCCACGACTTTATGAATATGGAGAGAATTATATTGTCATGGAGTATATACATGGAATTTCACTTGCACGTCACTTAAAAAAAGAAAAACAGATCACTGAAGAATTAACTGAAAAAATATTAATAATGTTGGATGAATTGAAAAAGATCGGATTTACCAGATGGGACACGGAAGTAAGACACGTTTTAATAAATGAAGAAGGTCAGTTAAAAGTTATTGACCATAAAAGAGCTTTTACCTCAAATAGCAAGGCTCCTATTAAATTATTAAAGGGGTTTAAAAAATTTGGATTGTCACAGGATTTTTTAAATAATGTGAAGAATATACCTTCTTCTGTTTATAATACATGGGTGAAACATTGATAAAAAACAGAAGTGTCTTGCGCATAACGTTTTTTTATATTGAAACCAACACTTTGTTTTTTGATCACTTCCTTCTAGAATTCATCGCATAGAGGCAGAAATACACATGCAAATCTTGATAGACTATAAGGCTGTATTAAAGATTGATTAGTAGTAATGAGCAGTCTTTAATACAGGCTTATTTTATCCCGCTACATTAAATTTGGGCAGGGAGTAAAGAAGTTAGGTGGGGAATAAACTGTCCATAAAATCCTGATTGGTGCGGGCTAATGATCAGTGAAGATGAAGAAAACCTCCATTGGTCAAAGTTTCACTTTATTCTTTAACAAATGGCAGGACCAGTGAATGACCCCTCTCTAACATTCTAACGAGCTGTTTGAAGAAGGCGCTTCCTGTTTCATAGAGCGTTGCTGATTGGATACCCAATCAGTCTGACGTACTCTCCACAGGAGTCGTTTATACTGTTCGGACACAACCTTGCCCTACATTTAATACGAGAATGTATGTTCGTTTTTCTTCCTGTCACTAGCGTATACTATGTTGCAAAAAAGGAAATAAAAACTTCGTGCTATCTACGACCACCATTCATCCCCTCCCTACGACCTGGGCCATGCCCTGCACATGCTTAAGGAAGGGGACTTCTGTTGGAATCCTGTTAAAAGATGATAAACAATAGAACAGGCTCTCCGCTAATGACAGTTTCTTTTTGCAGCATCAATCATAAGTTAAGTAGTACACGGTATAAGGAGTGATAAAAAAAATGAGAGAGTGTGTTTTAGTCATTGGTGCTCACCCTGACGATGAGCTATTAGGAGCCGGCGGGACTTTAAAAAGACTAGTAGAAAATGGCTATCGGGTAATTTCAATCATTACTGCTTTAGGAAGAAAAGAGGAAGCCCATCACATACAGCAGCTAAGCCGGTGTGCAAATAAGGTAATTGGTATTGAAGAAGTGATATTCCTCAAGCATGCTAATTTAGAGTTAGAATTAATTCCGCTGCATCAGTTAACGAAAGAAATAGAACAATTAATACAGACCTATAAACCAAGTAAAATCTTCACCCACCATTATGGAGATGTCAATATTGATCATTTAATTACTTTTCAAGCGGTTTTGACCGCGACTCGACCTCTGCCGAACCAAAAACCGATAGAATTAATTACATTTGAAACGGTTTCCTCTAGTGAGTGGAATATCCACACGAATGATAAAGTTTTCAAATCTAATTATTTTGTCGACATTACAGATCAAATGGATTCCAAAATTGCGGCGCTCAAACATTACGATGTAGAAATGAGAGATTTTCCTCATCCTCGTTCATATGAAGGAGTTCAGTATTTAGGAAGAGTTAGAGGAATGACGATTGGCGTACAATACGCTGAAGCGTTCGAAGTGGTAAGGAGGATCTGGCGATGAAAAAGAAGCTTATGTTTCCATATCCCTATGTAATTAAAGAAATGGATAAATATTTTGGAATTCGTTCGTTCTCATTTCAAAAAAAGAAGAATGAAATGTACGAACGTTATACAAATACAGGGCCAAAGACAGTCCGAAAGAAAAGCCTTTCTATATTAATTGCTACGTTTTGGGACTATCCTCATACTGGAGGTTTATCTAATTATATTACAGCACTTAGTGAAGGGTTAAGACAACAAGGACATCAAGTCGACATTATCTCTCCTAATCAATTTCCTCGGAGTAAAGTAGAGACCCTGCGTGAAGTAATTGTTCCCAGCTTAAAAGATTTCTTTAATACACGTTATGGAAGTTATAATAGCATGATTTTGAAAAGTCACAGACATATGTATATCTATGAAAAGATGCTTCTTCACAATATCGACTTAAAAAAATATGATATCTTCCATGCGCAAGATTTGTTTACAGCGAATATATTAGGAAGAATCAATGTATATTACGGAAAACCTTTGTTGTTTACACCCCATGGGATGTTTACCTTTAACCGGCTGAAATTTGGTATATTTAAAAAAGGTTCGCTGGAAGAAGTCTATTATCAAACATTAGAAAGAAAAGCCATTGAATTTGCCAATCACCTTATCATTCTCAGTGATTCATTTCGTGATCCGTTAATGCAGCTAGGGACCAAACAAGAGAACATGACAACTGTACTTACGGGTATTGATTACCCTGAGAAGTATCGCACAAAAAATACATCAGCACACAAGAAGGTCGTTATTACATGTGTAGCGAGATTAGGCCCAAGAAAAGGCCATAATGTATTATTTGACGCACTTTCAAAGCTGAAAAGAAAATATACTGATAACATTAAAGTGCTCATTGTCGGAGATGGTGAGATGAGAGACACTTTAGAAAAGCAAGTCGATTCTTTGGGTCTTTCCATGGTGGAGTTTTTAGGGGCAAGGGATGATGTGCCAAACATTTTAAGCAAAACCGATGTTTTTGTACTTCCAACCCTAAACGACAGCCTGCCTATTTCTATCATTGAGGCCATGCATAGTGGAGCTTGTGTCATTTCGACAACATCGGGAGGCATACCTGAATTGGTGAATCACTCCAAGACAGGCATTCTAGTCGCTCCAGGAGATACAGCTAAACTGGCACGTGCATTAAAGTTCGTCATTGCAAATCAGGAAGGTCGGGAGCAGTTGGGTGAAAATGCAAGAAACTTTGCTAAAAAACATTTAACTAGAGAGACAATGACAGCTCATATTGAAAAGATCTACAAAAAGTATTTGAGTGAGGAAGAATTCTATGAATCATGAACACGCAGCAGTTGTACTGGACTTAAGTGCCAATGGAATCGGAATCATCAGAAGCTTAGCGAGAAAAGGGATCAACGTTTATGCGTTCGATATAGAGAAACCTTATAAGATAGGAAAATCACGTCTTGCTTCATGTGGAGTATGCCCAAGTCCTTTATCAGATGAAAAGGAATTACTAACTTTTTTAATCAATTTGGCTAAAGAATTTAAACTGAAACCGATTTTGTATACAGGTGCGGATGATTATGTGGTGTTCATTTCAAAATATCGAATGGAACTGTCTAACTACTATTTATTTTTGTTTCCTGAACATTCGCTGATTGAAGAAATACTGGATAAACACAAAATGTATGAATTAGCAGTGAAGCATAATATTCCATGTCCTAAAACGTATGTGATCGAACATAAAGAACAAATTGAAGAAGCGATATTGTCTCTGGATTTCCCATGTATATTAAAGCCGACTTTGGGCCATGAGTTTCGAAAAAAAATAAATAAAAAGGCCATATTCATAAAAGATCCAGATCAACTAAGAAATGAGTATGAATTGTATCGGCAGCATGGAAAGCTCATTATTCAGGAAATCATTCCTGGCGACAATCAGCATTTTTATAAAGTGGCCACTTTTTATGACGACAATATGGAGCTACTAGCGTTATTTTCTTTGCAAAAGAATCATCAATTCCCAGCTGAATTTGGAACGGGAGCTCATATTGTTAGTAAACAAATTCCAGAATTGGTGGATATATGTTTACCATTTTTAAAAAAAATGAACCTTAAAGGTATTGGTATGGCAGAGTTTAAAAAGGACCCCCGAGATGGGGTTTATAAGTTTATTGAAATAAATCCTCGTTTTTGGTTAACGCATAGCTTGACAGGACCTGCTGGCGTGGATTTTGTTTATATGTATTATTTATATTTAACCAAGCAAAACCCCGTGCCGAGGCTCAAACAAATAGACGGTGTCAAATGGATTTATCTTGTGCGGTATTATTTAACGTTCCGCCACAAGAAAAAAAGAGCCGAAATGACGTGGAAAGATTTTTATGAAGGCTTGCGAGGCAAAAAAGAGTTTGCTTTGTTTGCATGGGATGATCCAATGCCGTTCATTAGAAGCACGTGGTCTCATTTGAAGAACGCCTGGAAACAAAAACGAAAGGAATGAAAACGTTGTACGAGGCAAAAGTATTATTCCATCATTTTGAGAAGTTGAAGATTTCAGAAAAGCTTTCTTATTCAATGGCTGAGAGGGTTGTAATAGACCCTGCTAAAATCGAGTGTCTAAAATCAACAACAAGAATGAGTATCTACAAATTATCTCTTCGAAAAAAAACGAATCATTATCCCATTATTTTGAAAATATATTATTCAACAAACTATAAAAATGAAGTAGAGATTAATGTATATCAGAGAGCTTATCCTATATTGAAAGAGTTTCTTCCTCAAATATACCATGTTGAAAAAAGCGAAAATGACACCTGGATATTCATGGAATTTGTTCAGCAAGTACGCGGCCAGATCACCTTCTCCCCGAAACATTTTGACTACATTATCCCCACCGTTGCCAAACTTCACGCACACACATTTGAAGACAACTTTAAAAAGCATAAAGATGTTTGGAAATCTTGGCTTCCTATTTATGAATCAAGCCACATGAGAAGTAATCGAGCCAAATATATTGGAAAGACGATTGCTTTTCTCGATGACGCAGCGAAAGACGACCGGTTAAGGGAGATCATTAAACCCTATCATAAACCGCTAATAAAACTATGTCATAAGGGACCGGATTTTTTCCCGGAACTATTTGAAAATGGTTCATCTATAACGCATGGTGATCTTCATATGCAAAACATATGCAGCAACAATGTGACACCAGGTGCACCATGGAATATCCAGTTTATCGATTGGGAGTCCATTAAGTATGCACCCGTCTGGTTTGATATGGTTGTTTTAGTCGAAATATTATTAGGTTTCAGAAAAGATTGGCAGAGTCATGCAGAAGAAATTCGCACGCATTGTGTGAAATCATATACAAAACAAATGCAGAAGAATGGCATTCAATTTAAAACGGCTCCAATTGACCTTTATAAAATGGCGTATTTGCAGAGAACATTAGAAAAGGGGTTGCATACCCAGCTACGAAGAATATTCGATAACCGCGGTGGCGAGCTATTAACGTATCATCTTGAAAAAGTTTCAACTTGGGGAAGAGAATTAGGTTTATAAGATAAATAAAATTTTCACATTAGCAGAGTTAGGAGGAGATGCTTCTGAATACAATAAAGGAAGAGCGAAATGAATACATCTGTCCTTTCCATGCGAGCCTGCTAAAAGTCATGGATGAATACTATAAAATAGATAGTAAAAAGAATCATTTAATGGAACCATTTCAGACATTTGGAATCAAAAAGAATCGCATACCAAGTAAAACAAATAAACTAAAGATCCTCTACGTAACGTTTTTGCGATATCCAAATACTGGAGGGTTATCAAGTTATATTACTTCCTTAAAAACAGGTTTTGAAAAGTATGGTCATGACGTAGATGTCATCTCACCTACTCAAATGACAGCAGTTCATCTAGAGCAAGATATCCCGCAGGCTGCCGAACATGCAAGGGACTTTCTGCTGCAACGATATGGTACAGTCAATGAAAAAATTATAAAAAACACTAGTTTCATGAACGTGTATAAGTCTTTCTTAAGAGGAAGAAATCTAGAACAATATGATGTGTTTCATGCACAAGATTTATTTTCTGTCTTTTTATTAGGACAACTAAATCTAGAATATAAGAAACCTCTTTTTTTTACACCGCATGGACATTTTACAAAAAGCCGGTTAAAGTTCGATAAAATAAAAAAAGGATCAATTGAGGAAGTTTATTTTAGTGAAATTGAAAAACAGGGAATAAGAGCATCCGATCAAATCATAACGATCAGTAATTCTTTTCATTCCCCTTTAAAAGAGTATGGCGCAAAGATAGAACAACTGGTTACTGTTCATACAGGCATACATTTTCATCAAGCTTCTATACCTAAACAAGAGTATAATGATAATCTTGTAATTTCCTGTGTTTCCCGCCTTTCTCCCAGAAAGGGTCATGACATTTTTCTGAAAGCGCTCTCGCGAATTCAACAAGATTTATCTAATGTAGAAATATGGATTGTTGGTGATGGTGTCATGAGAGAAAGACTAGAAGACCAAGTACTACAACTTGGTCTCGACAATATCAAGTTCTTTGGCAGAAGAACAGATATACCAGAAATCCTTTCCTCTTCTGCTATCTATGTCTTACCTACCATTAACGATAATTTTCCGATTTCAATTATTGAAGCTATGTTTTCTCGTCAAGCTATTGTTACAACAAATTGCGGTGGTATACCAGAAATGATTCAAAACGGAAAAACAGGGATCATTTGTGAACCGGGAAATGTACAACAACTTTCCGATGCTCTTAAATTGCTTTTAGCAAATAAGAATCTTCGTGAACGTTTAGGAAGAAATGCTCAGGAATATTCACGACAACATCTAACTCAAGGTGGGATGATTTCAAAGATAGAAAGAATCTATCACTCTTTTATAAGCGATATGTAGAACATGTATGGAATGTCGTAATAAAAGGAATGATGACTCAATCTATAAAGGAGAAATTCTTCATAGCCAGTTAAATATTAGTAAAGCGATTGAAGTATTAAAATGGAAGCCTGCTTCAGACGTCTCATTTGGTTTAGACCAAACGATTTCTTACTTAAAGAAAGCAAATCAAAGTAAAAGCTGACTTGAAGAAATTTGTATGTATGAAGAATGAATAGATAACTCATATGTGAGGAGCTAGTGTATTTGTCAATTGAAAATCCAGCCATTTTGTCATTAAAAACCCAGTCGTTCTTCTTCGAAGTAATCGAAGAAGAACGGCTGGGTTTTTAACGATTATACGGGCTTACTTTTAGATTATCAAATACAAAAATCGTTTTAGTGACACTAAAATTTCTTTTATTTTACGTCTTACTCGCAATCCGCTCCATTACTTTCTCTAACTCATCCGGCTTCAAAAACTCAATAGGAGAGAATCCCTTCTCAAACGTAAGTGTATCCGCCTCAATCATTAGTACATATTTATCATTAACCTTGGCAATATGAATCTGTTCCCCAAAATCTGCAAGCAATGCCTTCACAGAAATATGATCTGCCTTTAGCTTTAATTCTATCTCAGGGGTATGCTCCACAATTTGCGCTGTAGCTTCCATTACTTCTTCCGTTGTGAAATGTTCCATAATTTCACGCTTAGGACTGGCAGCCCATACTTCCATCGCTTGGTCGAATTGTTCTCGTTCTTCCGTACCTTCTTCAAACACGTCTTCGATTTGGTCGTATACCATGTCCATAACTTGTGTTTTCATAATTTCTGGCATAGAGCGTTCGTATTCGACGAATTTTAAGAAATCCTCAAAGTAGCGTGCGTGTGATGCTTGGTGGATTTTTAGTTCGCCAGGCTCTACAATGCCTTCTTCTGGCATGTATGGGTATTGAATAGATTTCATATTTTTTGTCGTAATTGCCATTTCAACGTTGCGAATAAGTGTTGTTTCGTCGGAAATGGAAGCAACTTTTGGCTCGAAGTCACACTTCATAACGAATACGAATGGATCGTCAAAGTATTTCCTCAGTTTTGCTTGAGCAACTAAAAATACACCACCGCGTACTGCACTTGTATCGATATATGTATAAACGAGAGGTTCACTCATATCTTTAAAATTCTCTTTCGTTTCTGCAAAACGGATACGATTAAATAAATTATAATGAGGGTTGGAATCGAATTCGTGCCCAGTTTCTACAATAAATCGACCAATCTTTGTTGGGGCTTGTTCGGTTTTTGCATGACGTTCTACTTTTCGTTTAGATATTTTTAATAATTCACCATCTAAGAACTCTTTTAAGGGGCTGTCCTCATATTCTTCAGCATCCAACGTTTGAAAATGTTTATATCGCTTATCTGCTTGTTCACCTTTTCCTTCTACTTGTATAACATAGAAGGAGAGGAAGTTTATTTCAAAATCCATATTTATCACCTTGTTTCATTTCATTGACTCTTATCAGTATAGAGATGGAGAAAACTTTCGTCAATTTAATAAAATAAAACGGATAACAGGGGCTTACTATTTGTTAATTTGAAATATAGGAAGGGAGAGTCCCTTCCTTATATAGTTCTTTGTTTTACTAATTTAAAATCCATCCTCAAGTGCTGAAAATGGAATGTTTAGTCGATTCTCTACAGTACGTAAACGCTGATTTAATCGATTGAGTCTACGTGTATGACGTTCTACTGTCTGCTGAAGTTGATTTACTCTTTGTTCTAGCTCATTTACTCGTCTTTCTAACTGACGGCCGCCACTACCTGGAAAGGAAATTGGAATTTGAAATTGTCTATTTGGATCATATGGATCAATTTGTTCTGTTTGTTCTATATATGGTTGATATTGCGATTGCCCGTCATATGATTGTTGATAGTTATAAAGGTTGTAGGGGGCATATGAATTGTAGGGATACATAAACATCCTCCGTTCTCTAAATTTGCTTGAATTCATCATAATGTATGTGTAAGAGCGGATAGGTGGCACGGCAAATACCTATTTTGAATAGGGTGCTTCATCAAATGTATTCAAGAGAATTTGTGATAAGTTTTTATAAATGAGAATTGCCTATGAAGAATTCCAAAATATTAATGTATTAAAATTGTTTTTGAATAATCATTTGGTATATACTGGTTAAATAAGAGGAGCATTACAAACTTAAGTTTCTAAGTAAATATGTGTAGACATTTCTTAAAGAAAAGAGTAATTTTAATATAGTGGAAATCAAATTGTAATATTTTGTAGTCATATTGCAAAGTCATGTAATTATACATACATAAAATTGAAAACAAAGAGTAATGGTAGGGAAAGGGAGAGAGTATATTGTTACGTAAGGTACAAAGTATAGTAATAGGGGCACTATGTGTAAGCATAGTGAGTGGATGTGGTACAAAAATAAGTGAAGTTTCATTGGTAAGTGGCATAGGAGAGCATGCAGTAGAAGCTAAGACTGGTGTCAATGAAAGTGTAAGTTTAGTAGATGCTAGAAGTGGTAAAGAAGTAAAAAATGTTAATATAGCAAGCTTAGGTTATTTTGAAGATGAAAATAAGTTTGAAAAAGAAGTAACGAAGGTTGCTAAGGAAGTCGGAAAAACTATTGATCAAAAGATGGTCCCTTCTCGTATGGCAAGTGATGGAACATGGCAAGAAGGTAAGCCTTCTTATGAGTTAATGGAAAAAGAGCTAGTAGATAAACTAATGAACGTAGGAATGTGGGATTCTTCGTACCAACTACCAATTGTTGAGAAAAAACCTGTAGCGAAGCCGGAAGATGCAAGTGGAAATGGTGCAGTTTTAGGAAGATATGAAACAAACTTAGGTGGTTCTACAGGTGGTAGAATCGAGAATATTCGTTTGTCTGCAAGTAATATTAGTGGTGTCGTATTAGGAAAAGGAGATCGTTTCTCTTTTAACGCATTAATTGGAGATACAACACCAGACAAGGGATATCAGTTAGGAAAAGAGATTGTTGACGGCAAACTAGTAGATGGTTATGGCGGAGGAGTATGTCAAACATCTTCTACTCTTTTTAATGCTGCAGATCAAGCTGGTTTAAAAATGGTGGAGAGAACTACACACTCCAAAACAGTAGGATACGTTCCACAAGGCCGAGATGCTACGATTGCATATCCATATTTAGATTTAGTGTTTGAAAATACAAATGAAGTACCTGTGAAGCTTTATATGAGCATAGAGGGTGGAAAACTTGTTGCTGAGGTACGTGCAGCAAGATAAGAATTACCGTACATAAAAGTCTTATAGATTCAACTAACGATTAGTGGAAGATTAGGGGAATCTCCACTGATCGAAGTTTCACTTTATTATGATCTGAGCCATTCTTTCTAGTATTTTTCTAGAAGGGGTGGCTTTTTGTATACATATAAATCAGTAATGAAAATTTATTCGCTATTCGCGGGCAGCAATACTCCCACCTCAAAAATCAGCAAAAGCAAAGAGATTAGGTGGGAGATAAACTTCCTGTAAAAGCTCGATTTTTGAGGGCTAATAATCAGTGGGGATGAAGCCCCAACCGATTATTAAAGATTTACTTTATCTACTGATTTAAAAAACTTCTTTTGATAAACTAGAATAAATAGGAAATAGGGTGTTTTAAAAGTATATTTACAATGAGACAGCTATAATTTGATATAAAAACGCCAAGTGAACCAAATGAAAGTTTGTCTAAATAGATAACAGTTTTAATAAAGGATAATAGGCATAATTTTGAGGAGGAGAGAACTATGCAATTCATTTTAGAAATGGTAGCAATTGCTGGAATAATATTTATTATTTTGATTTTAGGATTTAGTAAAACGTTAAAAGATGTCAATAGAAGGAAGAAGAATAAAGAAAACAAATGACTCATAATGCATAATGATAGAGAAAAAAGGTGCTTATGTATAGAAAGCATAAGTTTTTTTATAACAAAAATAAGGAGGAGGTGGGGCTGTGAGCTGTCCTCCTTATTTTGGATATGTAATCCAAATCGGGCAAGGGTGAAAAGGAATTTAGTTTTTATGTTTTGTAAATATTTGATTAAGATGATGGTTCATATGATTAATATAATCTGTAACAAGCCATTCTAAAGTTACTTCCTGTTGGTCTTCCAACTTACATGTAAGTTGCCAGTGTTCATTCTTTACATTGCTTAGTAATTTTATCATTTGTATGTTAATAGCTTCCCATAATTTTAGAATTTCATTTGCTGAAAAAGATTGTTGATAATTATGTACTTGCACCCACAAATCTTGATCATAGCCAGTGAGTATAATTGTTTCCTTTGAAGTAAGAATATCAACAAAGCGTCTATGGTTTACCGTACCGGAATCGCAAAGATGACCTAATATTTCTTTTTTAGACCATTTTATTGGGGCGAGTTTTATATCCATGTCAGAAAAAAGTATAATTTTTTGAGATGCAGTATGAATTATATGTTCTAATTGGGTTGCTAATGTAGACATGTGAATCCCTCCATTTTCATTAATAACTGAATGTTTGCAGCTCAATCCAATACCTTTTTACAACATTACCATCTTCTTCGATAAAATCATTATCACGAAGTCCTCTGTTATGCAAAATTGTTTTTTCTGAAGCAGTATTATCTTCATCGCAAACGACAAGTACTTTTGTAACACCTAATTCTTTTATTTTTTCTAATGATAAAGCTAATAATTTTGTAGCATATCCTTTTTGTCTTGCTGAAGGACGAATACCATAACCGATATGCCCACCAGCATTGAATAGATGCTCAGTTAAACGATGGCGAATATTTACAGCACCAACGATCTTGTTATCATTTGTGATAAGCCAATAGGTAGAGTCCGGTACCCAACTATCGGGAATGTTTTTACCTTTCGCTGCATCTAGCAACTCTTGAATCATTGCTGGAAAATTAGAATGATCTTTTGTGATAACCCAAGGAATCATCGTTTCACCACTATTTTTCCATTCTTGATAGAATTCTAAATATTCTTCTTGTAAGTCAATTGTGGGTTGTACTAAGTAGACATCCATTATTATTAGGCTCCTTTTATATGTTTTTCGAAATATTAAAATAATCTTAACATAATTTGGATGGTAGAGAAATAAAGTACTTGGAGATATTGATGTTTATGAATTTAAAGGATATAGATTAGGAAAAGATTTCTACTCTAGAATCCCTTTTTTCTGAAGTTAAATATTTTGAATTTATGTATGTATAACACCTCTTAAACATGTATTCCAGCATTATAGGGATGAAGAGTGGCCTGCTGATGAAAGGAAGTTTTCTATTCTCTGTGATTCTAGTTCAGCTTTAATTGGTAGTTTCGGAGGAGAGATTAAGCCATCTGCATTAGAGACGAATCATTCAGCAGTAATTGAAGTAATAAAAAATGCTTTTTACCATGATATGATGATGCAGCACATCGAAGAGGATTTTGGGAAAGAATTTCAAGAGAAGTATGGGGAGAATTACCGGAAAATGTTAAGCTATTTCAAAGAGAAAGGCTGGCATATTTAATGACGGCAATTGATATTCAATTTTGTAGCGAACTAATAAAACGTGTAGGAACCCGTTTATATGAAATTGCTAAATGAGCGATTTCTTCCCATTCCACATATCCAATAAATGCACAAAAATCATTACAATGACTCAGCCAATACTCCTGTTGCCATCCACCATATCCAGGCGTTCTATGGATAAGTTCTTTTATTTTTTCTTCATTATTTACTTCCTCACAGGAGTGTGGATCTTGAAATTCTTCATCAAATTTTTTAGATGCATTTCCATTAGCGATACACCAAGGGCAGATGCTTTCTACATTTTCTATAGAATAGAAAGGACCACTATAAACATATTCACGTTCGTTTTTGCAAACAGAACAAGTCGTAAATTCTTTTTTTATAATTCCTAGTTCTAGTGCGTTTGGATTATATTTAAAGGTCGGTAATTGCACGTCTGATTCCCCCTATAAATGATATTTGTATTTATACTGTATTCCTATTGCCAAATTGTAATCAGGTTAATTTGAATATAAACAAAATATCTTTATTTTACAAATATTGCTGGGGATGATTTGACTGGCAAATTAACGAGAAAGAAGATTTTTTCTAATTTCATGTTACATATTTTTGTGAGTTGATTAACTTATGGATGTTCAACTTAATAGTAATTGCGCGGTGTTTTTTATTTAGGACTTGAATTATTAGTTTTTTCAGATTATTATTTATGAAATAGTTCATCAGATGAATCGTTATAAAAAGATCTTAAATTGTATATGAAATCTGTAACAGAATGGTGGGAGAGAATGAAATGAAAGCTGTAACTGCAAATCTGATAATTGCTTTAAAAGAGGTACTTCCTGAAACACAAGTAGTAGTAAATGAAACGGTGAGAGAACTGCACAGTAAAGATGAATCTTATCATCCTAGCAGTCTGCCTGATGTTGTTGTATTTCCAACAACGACAAAAGAGGTTAGTGAGATAATGAAACTAGCGAACAAGTACCAAACACCAGTTGTACCATTTGGAGTAGGCTCAAGCTTGGAAGGTCATGTAATTCCATATGAAAATGGCATTACAATTGATTTTTCACTGATGAATCAAGTGCTGGAGGTAAGAGAAAAAGATTTTCTAGTTAAAGTGCAACCTGGAGTAACTCGTTCACAGCTTAATAAAGAATTAAAAAAGTATGGATTGTTTTTCAGTGTGGATCCAGGGGCGGATGCAACATTAGGTGGAATGGCTGCTACAAATGCAAGTGGAACGACTTCAGTAAAGTATGGCGTTATGCGTGATCAAGTTCGTGATTTAGAAGTTGTACTTGCAGATGGAACGATTATACATACAGGGAATTTAGCTGCAAAGTCATCATCTGGTTATCATTTAAATGGTATTTTCGTTGGATCAGAAGGAACACTTGGTTGTTTTACGGAATTAACGCTAAGAGTATATGGAATACCTGAGCATACGATGGCAGCAAGAGCATCTTTTCCGACAGTGAATGATGCGGTAGAAGCTGTAATTGATATTTTACAAGCTGGCATTCCGATTGCGAGAATTGAGCTTGTTGATGAACTTTCAATGAAACAAGTTAACAAATATAGTGAAACAAACTATAGGGAAGAGCCAACGTTATTTTTAGAGTTTCATGGAAATGAAGCGGGATTAAAACAAGATATTGATTTCACAAAAGAAATTGTTAAAGATCACAAGTGTAAGGCTATTTCATTTGAAACAGAAACAGCAGCAAGAAATAAATTATGGGAAGCAAGACATAATTTAGCATACGCTTATGTTCATAGTTGCCCAGGGAAAAAACTGATGAGTATGGATGTTTGTGTACCAATTTCAGAGTTAGCAAGTGCAATACAGTATGCAAAAGAGACTTTAGATGCTATGGGAATTGTTGGGGGAATACTTGGACATGTCGGAGATGGGAATTTTCACGTTCTATTAATGGTGAATCCAAATGATACAGAGGAAGTGCATAAAACAGAAGCGGCAAATGAAAAAATTGTGATGTATGCTCTTGAGCGCGGTGGAACATGTACAGGTGAACATGGGGTAGGGATTGGTAAACAAAAATATCAAGAAAAAGAGCATGGAGCAGCACTTCTTGTGATGAAAAAAATGAAACAAGCTCTTGATCCGAAAAATATTCTGAATCCAAATAAGATTTTTAAAATTAAAGAATAGGGAATGATTCTGTCAATGATCCACGACTGAAGTCGCGGGTTTGGAAACTTTGCTTCCGTTGGGGAACAAAATTTAAATAAAATTGAGACGATGCTTCACTTGAATATTGAAGCCTTAACCGTTCTGTCCTCTCTTTATGTACGTGACTATGCAGATGTTGAAGGAACGCAAATCATCAATGTTTCTTCAGGAGGAGGATACTTGATTGTTGCTGATGCTGTGACCTACTGCGCGACAAAGTTCTATGTAAGTGCCTTTACAGAAGGTCTCGCACAAGAATTGAAAGGAAAAGGAGCAGCCATGCAAGCGAAAGTCTTGGCTCCTGCTGCAACAGAGACCGAATTTGCGAAACGATCCTATGATGTTGATAATTTTGAATATAATGGTGTTGTTCCTAAGTTCCATACAGCTGAACAAATGGCCGGTTTCTTGCTCGATTTATATGACAGTGGGAAGATGGTAGGAATTGTGAATGGAGAAACGTATGACTTCGAATTAAGAGATCCGATTTATCCGTATGTGACCAGGACAAGAAACTAGTTTTTGAAAATCCCAACATAACAAAAAGCCGATAGTTTTGAAGTGCCTCCCAAAAGTTAGACACATTCTAACTTTTGGGGGGCACTTCAGAACTACAAGTTCTTTTTTCTTTTTCCTATAATAGCAAATGTAATTTCAAGGCTTATAATTTGTTATTTGCAAATATAGAATCTTCTAAGTGAATTACAGGGTATTGTTTAGAATCTAAGTTTTTAGTTATGACTGGATATAGTTCCATTTTTTCAGACAAATCAGTGATTGAAGCGCTCACTGTAAACCCGTTTTTCGCATATAAATATATATGGAATTTATCATTCTTAGTTGGCAAAAAATTAATCTCAGATATTATACTTTGTATTTCGCTTGGTAATTTATTTAACTCCGAAATAAGTTCTCTAAGTTGTTTTTCATCATTTCTAGTAAATTGTTTTATTACAGGTACACTTTTGGAGATTTTATTATTTGTAACTTTATCCAATATTGTACCATTTTCAAGTAGAAGATAATACTTATTATCTTTAATCATATATGCAACAGTGCTATTTTCTTTAACATTAATAGTGACTCGACTTGGAAAGTTCTTTGAAATTTTGACTTCTTTAATCAGATTATTTTTCTGTATTCTTTTTTTTATATCTTCTTCATGTAAATTCCAATAATTATCTTTGTCGCTTAAATTGGATAGACTTATAATTTCTGCTTTTGAAATTATTTCATTTCCAGTTACATATATTGTTGAAATTTTTCCAAAGCGATTAAAAAATAATAACAAAATAAAAGTTATTAATACACATATACTTAATGCTTTTTTCCTTCTAGCTGCTTTTAAATTTCTACTTTGTATTAGTTGTTGATGACGAACCTGTTGGTTAAATGGATATACATTATTTTGATTCATAATACCTTCCTCTAGTAGCCTACTATATTCCATTTAAAAAAATGCTCTAACATTTGTTGTTTAGTATGTTAATGGCCATCATGTACATATTTAGACTTTTTTTACACTGCAGGGTGTATCCCCTAGCTACTAAAACGGACATAAATTCCTAAAACATTATATACATAATAGAATAATTTCTCAATATAGTTATAATATACAAGTGATATTCTTCACAATTAAATAAACAGATACAGCATTTTAGATTTCTAATTAAAAAATTAGTAACATTTAGTGATATAGTAAATCATCTCTAAGTATTCTTAAAAAAATATCACCATTTTGTAAAATAATCAAGGTGTCGAAAGAAATTTCATTCTCCCGATATCTAATATAGGGAATAAGGGAAGTAATGCTAAGAAAGATAAATGATTATTTTCGTCGCGGGACTGAGAAGATTCTACCTCTAAGCGTAGGTGGCGAGTAGTTCACAAATGCTTCGTAAAAAATCACATAAACAAAGGGAGAAGAGTGATAAACATTCTTCTCCCTTTGTCTGTAATTAGGGTTAGCATTATACTAATAAATATACGCTGTTGTGAACTGCTAGATGAACAATCCACTTCTAAGATTTTAAAAGAAAGAAATAAATAATAATATGATATGCAATATTGAATATTAAGATATAGGTGTTCGGTATATACCTAAATTGGAAGACTTGTATTTTATATTAAATATATACAAATAAAAAAATACACAAGTATCTAAATTAGCGGATTTCAAATCCATTATTTTTGCCATTCTGTAAGTGTAACATCCCATAGTAATACATCGGTATCAATGAACTTGATACAAAGTTCATTTGCTTTATCCAACTCTATTTCAAAGGAACTTTTTGATGTAGATATGTTTTCTTCAGAGAATTGAACCGTTTGTACATCTTTTCCATCCACAGAAATAATTATCTTTCCAGAACGTTTGCTAGCACCATCTGGGATACCAAGATAGCCCGAAATTTTTACATATTTACCCTTTAACAAGTATTTAAATTGCTGAAAATCTGTGCCATTACTACTATACATATTTAATTTAGATTCAATTTTTTTATGAGCAATTTCAAAACTATGGAAATTTTTATCTTTCGGTGTATATCCATTAGTTTCTGTCAGTTGATTTAGTCCTATAATAGTTCCGTTTTTGAGAGATTGTTGCTGCTTTTCTAATGATTTGTTAAATTCAGCTACAACAACAATCAATCCTAAGGTAAGGATTGATGCTGTTACACAAGTAATAATAAGTTTTTTTAAAAAAGTATTTGAACGAAATCCAATTTTATATGCAACAAATCCTATTGTAGCACCCATTGCATTCACAATCACATCATCAATGTCAAAACCCCCAAGAAAAGTTAGCATTTGTAAAACTTCTAGTATAAGGATTGAAATGCAAAATGAGGTAATGAATCGAATGAAGCTACAGCGGTATAACAAAGGAATTAGTACTCCAAAAGGTATGAATGCAGTTAAATTCCCAAAATTAAAAACCCATAGGTTAAAGTCTTCTTCACTTGTCATATTTGGTAATCCTAAAGGAATACTAGTCGGAATTAACTGGTATTGGTATTCATAATTAATATATTTTAATCCCAACCTATCAAAACCAAGAAACATAAAGTAAAGTATTAAAATTGAATAAAAGCCTAATATTGTGAGGACAATCTTACGATGTTTACCTTTGATAATAAAACCTCCTATTACTCAAGAATATTCTTATTGTTTTTATTAAATATGTATTTTTAAAATATAGCAATAAAAACATATTAATATAAGTAATAATGATGCATCAACAAAAAAATAATTTGTCAAAAAGTTAAATTGATAAAGGTGGTGAATAAGTATATCGGAATCAATTTTTGGTGATTTATTTATTTTAAATGTCGTTTAAACGTAATTTATATTTTTGAATAAAACTTATACACTACACTAAAAAGGTATTTTATACAGTTCATTCATAAAACGATTATTAACAATTCGATAAAATGTGTGAGGATTCAAAAAACATTTTTCAAAAAATAACAAAATTGTGGAACACGCTTGTTGAGGAGATTGAACATGAAATGTGTATAATCCGTAGGACAGGGTGCTTACAATTTAGATTTTGGATAAATTTATTGTGGAATAAATTTCATAAAACTTATATATAGAGATATAAAAGTATTGTCATTAAAGATATCTCTAAAGACTCTAAATAGAGAAAGTGTTCTTTAATTTTGTTTGACAGGAAAATTTTCATTTGTATAATAAAGAAATGAGTTTATCTAGGTATTGCTATTTTATTTTTTATTTGAAAATGGATCTGTCGCCCTCACATTAGTAGTTATGTTAGTAACAAACGGATTGGAAACGTTTAATATAATGTCGTTTTTATTTGATTTATAATAATGTTTATTGTTTCTGAAAAGTACGAATACTCCCGTTTAATCACATATTAATAAGATTACTTGGGTATTTGAAGTTGTATTATCGTTAATCGTAAAATGCAATATACTAAATTAGTTAATGATTTTTTATTAGAAAGCTATCAGCTGTAATAAACTTATTATTTTTAATTGCATTTAGAACTGTATTATTTTAATATATTGTACTTAAGAGGAGAATGAAATGAAACAAAAACAGAAAAAAAATACTAAAAAAAGTATGATTCCCTTAAGGTTGAATATATTGTTTTTCTGTGTATTTTTACTATTTTCAGCTGTTATTATTCAGCTAGGAAAAGTACAAATCGTTGATGGAGAGAGTTATAAGAATATAGCGGAGAAACAAGGGAATTCCACAATCAGTATTCCCGTTCCACGTGGGAAAATTTTTGATCGAGAAGGAGAAAAAGTTGTTAACAACAATGCTATTCGTACTATTACATATACAAGGATGAAGGGTGTAGATTCAGAAGGCATTCTAAAAACAGCTAGAGATCTTGCAAACGTACTTGAAATGCCAGAAGAAGACATAAATAAGTTAACCGAAACAGATAAAAAGGATTTTTGGGTAAAGTTAAATAAGGAAAAGGCTCAAAAAAAGATTACGAAACAAGATGAGGCAAAATTCCGAGCCAAAAATATTGAAGGGAAAGAGCTTGATAAAAAAATAGAGGAATTAAGACGAGAACGTATCACAGATGAAGAACTAAGCGAATTAACACCAAAAGATTTAAAAGTATTAGCTATTAAAAGTAAAATGAGTTCGGGCTACTCAATGACACCTCAAATTATAAAGAAAAATGTGCCTGAGAAAGAATACGCCATTATAAGTGAAAATTTAGCTAAATACCCAGGGGTAGATACAACAGTTGAATGGGAACGTAATTATGTAAATGGTGATTTATTTCGTTCGGTATTGGGTAATATAACAAATTCTGAAGAAGGACTGCCTAAAGAACAATTAGACTCTTATATGGTACGTGGTTATAGCCGTAATGATCGCGTAGGAAAAAGTTATATTGAACAACGATATGAAGATGTATTACATGGAACAAAAGCAGAAATTAAAAATATTACTGATAAAGAAGGAAACATTATTCGAACGGAAACCGTTTCTAAAGGGAAAAGCGGAAACAATGTAACGTTAACAATAGACATGAAATTACAGGAACAGGTAGAAGAGATTATTGAAAAGCATTTAAAAGCTTTTAAAGGTTCAGAACGTTTATTAGACCGAGCATTTGTTGTTATGATGAATCCAAAAACGGGGCAACTTTTATCTATGGCAGGGAAAAAATTAGTCAAAAAAGATGAAAATATAGAAGTAGAAGATTATGCTTTAGGCACAATGACAAGCTCCTATGAACTTGGATCTACTGTAAAGGGAGCAACACTTTTAACAGGATATGAGACAGGTGCCATAACACCAGGAACATATTTTTATGATGCACCAATGAAATTTAAGGGAACAGCAAAAGCTAAGAAATCTTGGAAAGACTTTGGAACTATTGATGATATAAGGGCATTACAAGTTTCATCTAACGTGTATATGTTTAATACAGCTTTAAAAATTGCAGGTATAAATTATGTACCGAACAGTTCTTTAGATATTAAAGCGGCTACATTTGATAAGATGAGATATTATTTTGGGCAATTTGGATTAGGAGTTTCGACTGGAATTGATTTACCAAATGAAACGTTGGGACAACAAAAAAAACAAAATTATCAACCAGGTTTTTTACTAGATTTAGCTATTGGTCAGTTTGATACATATACGCCGTTGCAACTTGCACAGTATGTTTCTACCATTGCAAATGGGGGGTATCGAATGAAGCCACAGATTGTACAAGAAATTCGGGAGCAAACAACGAAAGAAGAAGATATTGGTAAAGTTGTACAAACTATGCAACCCATTGTGCTGAACCGCATAGATATGAAAAAGGAATATATCGACCGAGTACAAGAAGGCTTTAGGCAAGTGTTCCAAGAGGGTGATGGAACTGGTGTGAGGTATTTCCAAAAAGCTCCTTATAAACCAGCTGGTAAAACAGGAACAGCGCAAACAGTTTATGGAGGCGAGGACCCTGTTGGTAGAGATTCAGAAGGGAATCGTATTCATTGTTACAATTTAACTTTAGCAGGATATGCCCCATATGATAATCCAGAGGTTGCATTTTCCGTTGTTGTACCATGGGTAAATGATGATAAAGGTGGAATTAATTCAATGATTGGTAAAGATATCTTAGATGCATATTTCGCTTTAAAAAAGAATCAAGGAAATAACGTTTCTCCATAAACAAACAAGTTGAATGCTTCTAGTAAATATATATAAACGAAACGCCCCTACATTAAAATTTTGTAGAGGCGTTTTTCATGAAAATAATCAATAAGGAATGGAAAAGCATGAAGCAAAAGAACCCCAAATATTGGCGTAATATAACATTGTTTTTATTGATTACAGTGATGCTTATGATAATAAGTTTAAACTTTTTATTATGTAAAATAGAAGGGAGATCTATGTATCCTACTTTACAAAATGAAGAGTATATACTAGTTAATAGAGCAGGTGCAGCAATTTTTCCATTACGTCATGGAGAAATTGTTATTATAAAAAAACCCAATGATCCTAAGTATTATGTGAAAAGGATAATTGGATTGCCAAAAGACAAAGTTAAAATAGAAAATGATATTCTGTATATTAATGGAAAGGAAAAAAAAGAAAACTATATTTATAAAGATTTAAGTAATAAATCCAAATATCTTGCTAACTTTGAAGAAAGAGAAGTACCTTCAAATAAATTATTTGTAATGGGTGATAACCGTTACCATAGTAAAGATAGTCGAAATGGTCTGGGATATATTGATAGATCTAGTATTGTAGGAACAATAATATATCAATTTTAATTATTTGAATTTTGATTTTTTCCTTGAAAGTTATTTTAAGTTCATTAACTGTTCGATTCGTCGGAAAACACTTTGGATTTGGTATATTAAAAAAATTAAAACGTGTATAAATATGAAATATTGCATATTGAAATGCATTGATATCCAAATGAATTCTCGCTATTATAAAAATTTACCACAATTCAATACTCAAAAAAGAGGAGGAAATCATATGGAAATCGCAATTGCAGTTTTGAAATTCATTGGTGGAGTAATTCCATTAGTAACAGAATTATTAAAAGCAGTAATGTAGTTTAGTTTTTGCAATTATTTATATCATATGAAGCACAAAATAAAGGGGTCAGTTTCTTTACAATAAAGGATCGACCTCTTTATTTTGTGCTTCATATAGCCTAAGGTATTAAAAGGTTTTTAGCTTTTATTTTTTGGTTTATAGACAGTTGCTTTAGGGGTTGTCCATATAAATTGTTCAATAAATGTATGTACTAAATTATATCATCATTAAGGGGAATACATTATGTTACCAACTACAACACATCGATCAACTAAAAAGAAAAAATGGGTTATTATCGGAGTTACTGCATTAATTATTGCCATTGCAGCCGTCAATATTTTTGTTATGCAAGGTAAGAAGAAGGAGACAGCAAAGGGAGACGCTGTTAGCTTTGAGAAAGTAACAGAACGTACACCCAATAATACAAAATTGATTTCTGGACAAGTAAAGCCGGGAAATATCGAGAGCTTCTATGCAGATCCAACAAAAGGAAAAGTGAAGGATATTGCGGTGAAAGAAGGGCAAGAAGTAGAAAAAGGAACGAAATTATTCTCTTATGATAATGAAGAAATCAATTTACAAATGAAACAAGCTGAGCTTGATCAAAAAATGGCAAGTATGCGCTATGATCAAGGGAAAAAGAAAATAGATTCACTAAATAAAGAGATTAAGAAAGCAAAAGATAGCGGCGCTGGGAAAGAAGTAACAGATCCGTTAGAAGAGCAAGTAAGTGAACTAGAAATACAGCAAAAAACAACTGAACTTGAGAAAGAAAAAGGTCAATTACAATCACAACAATTAAAGAAAAAACAAGATGAACTCACAATTTATAGTAATTTTGCTGGTGTTGTACAAAAATTAGATAAAGATGCAGCACAAAGTTCGACGCAAGCGATGGGTGGACAAGGAAAGTCATTTTTACAAATCGCTTCTAAAGATCCATTCCAAATTCAAGGGACGTTAACAGAACTTCAAAAATCACAAATCCAAAAGGATCAAACATTTACAGCAACTGCAAAAGCCAATAACAAGAAGAAATGGACAGGTAAAATTACAGAGATAAGTGAATTCCCGACAAGTGCAGAGATGGCACAAGCAGCTAGTGTTGGTGAGGGAACACAAAATATGTCTCAGTATACATATAAAGCTAGTTTAGATGGTCAAGAAGGTTTATCTTCAGGCTATCACGTATCACTGCAAGTAAACTTAGAGAATAAGAAGATGATTGCTGTTCCTAGTAAAAGTATTATTGAAAAATCTGGTAATCTATTTGTTTATGTAGAAGACAAAGGAAAACTTCGTAAACAAAATGTGAAAAAAGGTTCTACTGATGGAGATTGGACAGAAATCCTTGAAGGTGTAACAGTGGGACAAAAGGTGGTTAAAAATCCTTCCGACAACGTGTATGACGGAATGGAAGTGAAAGAAAAATGATTACGTTAAACAATATTCATAAAACATATTACCAAGGGAAGCTAGCGGTACCGATTTTACATGGTATTAGTTTAACAATTCAAAACGGTGAGTTTGTTTCCATTATGGGACCATCTGGCTCAGGGAAATCAACCCTTATGAATATTATCGGTTGTTTAGATCGTCCAACAGAAGGCGAATATGTGTTAAACGGCGTGAATATCTTAACGGCAGATGAAGCAAAGCTTGCCCTTATTCGTAATGAGTATATAGGCTTTGTATTCCAGCATTTTAACTTATTGCCACGTCTTTCAGCAGTAGAAAATGTAGAACTACCGCTTATATATGGCGGTGTGAAGAAAGCAGAGCGTCGTCAGAGAGCTCTTGAAGCACTGGGGAAAGTCGGATTGACCGACCGTGTGCACCACCTGCCGAGCGAACTTTCAGGTGGACAAAAACAGCGTGTGGCTATCGCGCGTTCCATTGCGAATAATCCAACGTTTATTATGGCGGATGAGCCAACTGGTGCTCTTGATACAAAGTCTGGGGAGCAAGTTATGGACATCTTCACAAAGTTAAATGCAGAAGGTACGACGATTATCATGGTTACGCATGAAGAAGAAGTTGCTGCATATTCTTCACGCCGAATCGTGCTAAGGGACGGGAAAATTACAGAAGATAGAAGGTGTGTGGTATGAGTTTACTAGATAGTATAAAGATTGCTCTCTCTTCTATTCTAGCTCATAAACTGCGCTCAGCGCTTACGATGCTTGGGATTATTATCGGTGTAGGTTCTATTATTACTGTTGTTGCGATTGGGCAAGGCGGGGAGGTGATGTTAAAGTCGCAAATTGCTGGCTCTGGTAATAATGTGATGCCAATTCACTTCACTGCGGATATGAATGATCCGTATGGGATGGGAGCAACGGAAAGACCGAAATTAACAGAGGAAGATATCTTTGAAGTAAAGAAAATTCCGGAGATTGCGCATGTTATTACAACAAATAATACAATGGAACCACTCGATATTAATGATAAAAAAGAGGTGGTTAATGTTATAGGGCTAGATAGTGAATATTTTGCAGTGAATAAAACGAAAGTAGTAAAAGGTCGCTCACTAAATGAAACGGATATGTCCCAAGGGAATAACGTGGTCATGATTAGTACGAGTATGGAAGATAAGGTGTTTAAGAAAGAAAATCCCGTTGGCAAAATTATTGAAATGAAAGGCCAACCGATGCAAATTATCGGCGTGTACAAGTCAGATAATGAGTTTATGGGAATGGGCCCTTCAGAAGCATTAATTCCAATTACATTATGGCCAACATTATATGGAAAAGATGAAATTCAAAATATTTCTGTACAGTCAAAAAATATAGATAATCTAGAAACTGCAGGTAAAAAGGCTGTTGAGGTTTTAAATAGCCGTAAACCAAGCGATGCTTCTGGTAAGTATGAAATGGTGAATTTAAAAGAATTCCAAGAAGGTGTTTCTAAAGTAACAAATATCATGACGATGATTATCGGCGGTATCGCGGGTATTTCGTTAGTCGTTGGTGGTATTGGCGTTATGAACATTATGCTCGTATCCGTAACAGAGCGTACCCGTGAAATTGGGGTACGTAAAGCACTTGGAGCAACGCGCAGTAAAATTTTACTGCAATTCTTAATTGAGGCTGTTATGTTAACGCTTCTTGGTGGATTAATCGGGATTGGTCTTGGTTACGGGGGCGCATATATTGTTTCCACATTTGCGAAATGGCCACCACTCGTTTCATGGCAAGTAGTTGTTGGCGGCGTATTATTCTCGATGACGCTTGGTATTATCTTCGGGTTAATTCCAGCAAATAAGGCGGCGAAATTAGATCCGATTGAAGCACTTCGTTACGAATAGGTTAAATCGGGGCAACAACTTAAGATTATAGAAGCGGGTACAATTGTAGATCTAAAACCCTATGTAGAATCTGTTTCAAAGTACAATCTTTTTACATTTGTTCGCCCAATTATTTTAAAGCGCTAATGATAAAATAATCATGGTACATTAAACTAATAATAAAAGTAAAAAAGACAGTATAATAACTGTCTTTTTTATTTTTATTATTCAATAAAAGAAACAAAAGGTTCATCTTCATTTTTTTCTCTTACAACAACTGCTTCAACTTTTTGCTCTGACTTTATATTCATTTGAACCTTAACATCTTTAGAGAAAGCATCAAGTATCTCTTGGACTATCATTTGTGTAAAAGCAATCAGTTCTGATTTACCATTAAATTTAACTAACACATTCATATTTACAGTATCCATATGATCATCTTTATAAAAAATTGTAGCATTAACCGGTATATAATCAGCTTTATTGAAGTCTTTCACTTTATTAGAAAACTTATCTAACTTTTCATTATCTTTATTATATACTTGTTTAAAATCATCAGAAGGATAAGCAAAGGATTTTTCGTTAATATTAACCCACTGTCCTATACTATTCTCACCTTTTTGTACTGTTACACTAGAAATAAAAGTACCGGCTTTTAAAGAATCAGAAGCTTCCTGTTTAAAAATAGAAAAAGTAATAGGAACTTTTACAAAGTTCTTATTATCATAAAGAACTTTTAAAAGTTGATTAGCAATTTCACTGCCCTTAACATTTGCTTCTTCATTAGAATGATTTGAAGTCATGGCTAAACCGATAACAACACCAGCTAAACTCAATTCACCTGAATTTTTCTTAGTATAATAATCATATTCTATAATATTAGATACATAAGGTACTTCTTGTTTTGTGAGTAGTTCGTCTATTGTTTTTTGAGAAATATATTCACTTCTTTGTAATAAATGATTTTTTGTATCAAATTGCTTAGATGCCATATTCATTAAACCTAATTCTAATTTATCTATATCTAATTTAGAATTAGTTTGTATATTAACTGTATTTATTATTTTATGTTCTTTTAAAGGAATAATAGTTTTATAATAATTATCAGAAATAGAATATTTCGGAATAATGCTATTTCCCTTCGTATTTTTTTCTACAACTTTCTCTTCTTTTTTAATAATATTAGTACCATTACAAGCACTTAATAACAAACTAATAATTATCAAAAATAATGATATCTTTTTCACCTATAATAACCACCTTTAACCATTGCTCTTTTTTTATACAACATATAGTGTATCACCAAATATCTAAAAAAAAAGAGATTAATGAAAATATATATATGCATCTAACAATATTTCCTAACGTTAAAAATAAAAATATGATATTTATATAAAAAAAGCCGTAAAAAACATTTGTAACTATCTCTTCTGGATATTCTGCTACTTAATTAATTACTACTTACGTAGGACCAACATGAATCCAAGTTTAGATTTATTAACATAAAAAAGAAGAGGGTTTTTATAATCCTCTTCTTTTTTATATGTTCATTAGCTGTTTTGTTCACTTAAGAATACTTTAGAATTTATCTATTATATTATAACGGTATGAAACACATTTTTAATATGAAATATTGCATATTAAAAATGTGTTGATTTATTTGTAAGCGTTTACTGAAATAAGGGTATAAGATTTACCACATCTTAATACTCAAACAAGAGAAGGAAATACTATGGCGATCGTAATGGCAGTTTTAAAATTTGTAGGTGGAGAAATTCCATTAGTACAAGAACTTTTAAAATCATTCATGTAAGTTTTTATTTCAAACATGTATGTAAAAATCTCACACAAATGATTTGTATATCTGGGCATAAGTGCTTTGTGAATCAATAGTATGAACAGATTTTAGAAAAGAAAAAGAATTTCATTAGGAATAGCAATCAAAAAGCACTCATTCGAGTGCTTTTTGATTGTACAGTAATACTTTAATACTCTATAATTAACTTTGGGGAAGGTAATCTAAGAGCATTAGACGTAGTCTTAGCATTATCTTTTATTTGATAAACCATAAAATTGAATAATTTTGTGGTTTATTTTTTGTAAATCCACAAGTTTTAAACTACTTTTAATAAACGTAATCATGAAATTAACATCGAATTACAGTTCCGGAATAGAGAGTCAGGAAATGGTCACCAATATCAATTATAGTTGTTGCTTGTATATAACCTTTAAAACCATTTGATGAATAATAAATTTCTTTTGGAATACTTTCTTTAACCTGATAACTAGTTTTTGAGTACTTCACATAATGGTTTGTGATTACTTTTGATTCAGGGACAATATTAGCTCTTTGTTCAAAAGTATTTGTGATAGTAGAAGGTGAATTAAATTCAACATTTTCATGAGAAATACGATCCAAACTTTCAGCTTTTACACCTTCTGTTTGAGAAAAGGCACCTAAGCTACCTATTCCTATTAATGTAGCAAGTGTAAACTTTGAAAATCCTGTGAATTTCCCCATTTTATAAGCCTCCTTTAAGTTTTTTGTAAGATAAGGTCCTTACACTTCACAGTCTATATCTAGCAGATAGGAAGTGTACATACATATCATTAGACAAAATTCTACATTATTCTCTATTTTTTTTTAGGTTATGTATAATAATCCGTTGTTCAACAAGTTGTCACAAATAAAAAATGATAATGATAACAAAAAAATGAATAGTATATTCGTTGCTTGTATTATTATTAATTATTTTAATATTCTAAAATAATTGGATAAAATCTATATTGAAAGGTTGATTCGAAAAGATAAAATCGTGTTAGTTCTTCATCTAGATCCAACAGGAAACCAAAGTAAAAGTGTATTACAATTAGCGTATCTAAATAGCTTTTATCAGACAGGATTAAAAAATCTTATCGATAAAGCCGTTATTGAGCATACAGAAGAGAAACATCAATTGGATACAACAGAATTTCATAAAGTAGATGAGATTCCTTTTGATTTTGCTCGGCGTCGTATGTCTGTCGTTGTCAAAGATACGAGTAATATGAACCTAATGGTTTGTAAAGGTGCAGTAGAGGGAATTTTATCTATTTGTACACACGCGGATATTAATGGAAAAGCATTGTGGTTATAGAGAAATAAAGTTGAAAAAGAAAAAGATGAAAGGATTTATTTAACACCCCCATTTTTAAATTGTTTAGGTGAAACACCAGTATGTTTTTTAAAGACTTTCGTAAAATGACTTTGGTCATGAAAGTTTAATAGTGTGGAAATTTCGGATAAAGAATGTCTCGTATAGGTCATTAAGCTTTTTGCCTCATCTATCTTAGCACGCTGAATATATTCGCCTAGTGAAATTCCCACTTCTTTTTTGAAAAGGAAAGACAAATAACTAGAATTTAGTGCGGCTATTTTTGCTAGATGGGAAAGTGTAATATCTTCGTAAAGATGAGTGAATATATAATTTTGACATGCGTTTATGGGTTTTGAATACTTTTGCATCTTCCCATTTTTTACTCGTTCCGAGAACTCAAGTAAAGCATTCTCCAAAAATGGAATAATAGCTTTACTTTCTTTTATTTCTTCAAGGTTTTGGATGAGTAAGTCACTAAGGGTATATGCGATTTCAGGGAATAGTCCACCATCTACGGCAGCTCTAGTCGCAAGTGTGATGGCTGCGATGGCGGAATTTTTTTGGCTTCGCAGGTGACTCGTTTTCGACAACACCCCCGGATTCCCTGATTCAGGTAATCCCTTTAGGTTTTGAATTAAATCATCCTTTTTCCCTTCCTTAATACACGCAAAGATTTTCTTCTCAGCCAGTGGATCGATATGAGTCAGTAAATTTTGACGGCGTTCCGATATACGTATATCGGGCTGTTCCACTTCAAATTTTTCCTTTTCTAACAGCATATTTTTTTGTAGGATATCAACCATGTCTAATTTTTGTTGATACAGCATGTAATAAAGGACCATGCTCAAATTTAAAAAATTCAAATTGCTTAAAACAGGGAGAGAATGATAATATCCAACCATTTCATCCTTGTTTATTTTTAGATGAAGGTCATTGATGATTCCTTTAATTGATACTTCTGATAGCCTCGAATAAAGGACAGGACCGACAATGATGTTCCCGCTAAGTTGGTCATTTGAACGCAGGTTAATTGAGAAAAAGTTTTCAAGGCAGGAGGTCTCCCTCAGTACTGGAAAACGATAGAAGTTTTCCTCCCTAAATAGTTGACGAAATATCTCCTCTTTTGAAGTATACAAGGGGCTATGCTGAAAATTGCGGGAGTGTTCAAATACTAAATCTCCCTTGTTATCAATAAAAAAGATAGGTATTTTATGCATGTCAAAGACCAGCTTACAAATATAATCTAAATCCTCTAGTTTGGAGAAATTCATTATTTTAACCTCCATTCGTTAAAACTCAGCCAATATATAACATCAGCTAAAATTTTTACAATTATTCTAAAAAAAATACCATAATATCAAAAAAATAAAAACTATAATAGGTTTAAGAAAGCGCTCACTTAATAATCTTTTGATTAGGAGGATTATCATGGAAAGGGATATTAAGCAAATTATTTCACAAATGACACTAGAAGAAAAGGCAAGTCTATGTTCTGGATTAGACTTTTGGAATACAAAAGGGATTGAGCGATTAGGAATTCCTTCCATTATGGTAACTGATGGACCGCATGGACTTAGGAAACAGGCAGAGGGAGCAGATCACTTAGGGATTTATAATAGTGTCCCAGCTACTTGTTTCCCATCAGCAGTAGGGTTAGCGAGTACGTGGAATAAAGAATTAATAAAACAAGTAGGAGTTGCATTAGGAGAGGAATGTCAGGCTGAAAATGTCGGTGTTCTTCTTGGGCCAGGTGCAAACATTAAGCGTTCGCCGCTGTGCGGAAGAAACTTTGAATATTTTTCAGAGGACCCTTATTTATCATCTCAAATGGCTGCGAATCATATTAACGGCGTACAAAGTCAAGGAGTTGGAACATCATTAAAACATTTCGCTGCCAATAATCAGGAACATCGCAGAATGTCGACCGATGCAATTATTGATGAGAGAACATTGCGCGAAATCTATCTTGCCAGCTTTGAGGACGCTGTTAAGGAGGCACAGCCATGGACAGTAATGAGTGCTTACAACAAGGTGAATGGTGAATACGCTTCGGAAAATGACTATTTGTTAAAGGATATTTTAAGGGATGAATGGGGATTTGAAGGTTTTGTCGTTTCTGATTGGGGTGCAATAAATGAGCGTGTTACAGGTTTAGCGAACGGTTTGGAACTAGAAATGCCTTCAAGCTTTGGGATTGGTGAAAAGAAGATTGTTGATGCAGTTAACTGCGGTCAGCTATCTGTAGAAAAGCATGATCAAGCAGTAGAACGTCTTCTTAACATTATTTTTAAAACCGCTGATAACCAACGAGAAAACGCTGTGTATAGTAAGGATGCGCATCATCAGCTTGCAAGAGAAGTCGCACGCGAAAGCATGGTGTTGTTAAAAAATGAAGATAACATTCTTCCATTGAAAAAAGAAGGAACGGTAGCTGTGATTGGGGGATTCGCAAAGGAACCTCGCTATCAAGGCGGCGGAAGCTCTCATATTAATCCAACAAAACTTGAAAGCATTCTCGAAGAAATTGAAACTGTATCAGGTAAAAATACGAATATATTATTTGCCCAAGGCTATGATCTTGCCAGTGATGTTTTAGATGAAAACATGATTAATGAAGCAAAAGAAGTAGCAGCTGGAGCAGATACAGTGGTTCTTTTCGTTGGACTTCCAGATCGTTATGAATCAGAAGGATATGATCGGAAGCATTTACAGATGCCAGAAAATCACGTGCAATTAATTGAAGCCGTTGCAGAAGTTCAAAGTAATATCGTTGTAGTTTTAAGTAACGGTGCTCCAATTGAAATGCCATGGATAGGTAAAGTAAAAGGAATACTTGAAGGCTATTTGGGTGGACAAGCATTAGGCGGAGCGATTGCTGATTTATTATTTGGTGATGCGAATCCAAGCGGGAAATTAGCGGAAACATTCCCGAAAGTTTTAAGCGATAATCCTTCTTACTTAAACTTCCCTGGTGAAGGTGACAAAGTGGAATACAAAGAGGGTGTGTTCGTCGGATACCGTTATTACGATACGAAAAATATTGAGCCATTGTTCCCATTTGGTTTTGGGTTAAGCTATACAAACTTTAAGTATAGCAATCTTTCAATTAATAAGAAAGAAATAAAAGATACGGAGACTGTTTCTGTCAGTGTAAACGTGAAAAATACTGGTAGTACAGCAGGTAAAGAAATTGTTCAGCTTTATATAAAAGATGTTGAAAGTAGTATAATCCGTCCTGAGAAAGAACTAAAAGGATTTGAAAAAGTGGAATTACAGCCGGGCGAAGAAAAAACGGTTACCTTTACGTTAGCTAAAAGATCATTTGCTTATTATAACGTTGAATTGAAGGACTGGCATGTTGAAACAGGTGAGTTTGAAATTTGGGTAGGAAAGTCTTCAAAAGAGATTGTTTTACATGACAGCATTTATGTTCAATCAATGGCTTTAATTCGAAAACCAGTACACCGTAATACGTTACTTGGGGACTTATTTGCGAATCCAATTTTAGCACCAATTGCAAAAGAGCTTATGGTAAAGGCATTAGAAGATAATCCGCTTGCTAGTATGACTGAAGGGGATAGTGATGCCTCCGAATTGATGGATGCCATGCTGAACTATATGCCATTACGTGCACTAGTGAACTTTAGCGCAGGTGCTTTTACAGAGGAAATGTTGTGTGAAATGATTGAGCTATTAAACAATGAGCAAATGAATCGTTAAGCGGCGAATTAGTTTTCTGTCTATTTGAACATTCTTTGTTAAGGTTAAGTTGAATAATCGAGGCTTATTGTTTCGAATTTTAATCATGGTTATGAATGTGGTACGACCTTGTTAGAAAATAGTGAATTATGTATTGAAATGGTAGATAGTTATTATACTGCAGATCATATGAATAACGAATCTTTAATGCCTAGTCTGAAAGCGGGTGCTCGGCCGTGTATGATTAGATTGAGGATTCTCGTACAGCAAAATACTGAAGAACTCGGTAACAAAGTTTTCCGAAATTAAAATTATCAGAAAAGGAGACGGTAATAATGAGTAATACAACTACTTACGTTAATCTAGTTTCTAAACTGAGTGAGGAGATACAAGCTGTCAAAAAAAGAGGAATCGATTTTATTGCTAAACCGATTCCTGATTCTGATGCGATTGGTGAATTAGACCCTCGAGTTCTCCAAGTGACTTTACAAACGGCAGAAAAAATGGCTGCGATGGAAAACCAGCCATTTAATCCTTCAAATACTATGGGTTTTGTTACGGGAATGCGGGCTATGATGGGTTGGAACAATGACGACGTTACGAAAAGTCAGGTTGAAACCACTTATAAAACAATTAATGGAACAAATGGACCGATTCCTCTGCGGATCTATACACCTTCTAACGAAGGAGTTCTGCCTGCTGTTGTCTTCATTCACGGCGGAGGATTCATAGCCGGAAGTGTTGATGTCGTGGAAAATCCGTGTAAAGCATTGGCAGAAAAGGCAGGTGCCGTTGTTATTTCTGTTGATTACCGTTTAGCCCCTGAGCATCCATATCCAGCAGGGTTGACAGATTGTTTCGAATCCGTAACATGGGTGTATGAGCACGCTGAAGAAATTCGTGTGAATCCACAGCAAATTGCCATTTCTGGAGACAGTGCGGGTGGTAATTTGTCTACAGTGTGTGCGTTAATGGATCGTGAGAAGGGGACGGAGATGATTAAATTTCAGGCGCTTATTTATCCATCAGTGAATATGGCCGGCGTCCAAACCGAGGATTTCAACTGGAGCCTTGATCAGTATGAGATTCGTAACCATGCAGAGATAATCACTCCGCTGGTTACAGCGTTGGGTGAAAGCAGTAGGGTACTTTTCCAAATTTATTTGCAAAATAATGGGAAAATCACAGATCCCCATGTTTCTCCACTGCTGTCGGATCAGTTAAGCGGTATGCCGGAGACGCTGATTGCAACTGCCGAATTTGATTATTTAAAAGTAGAGTGTGAAGCTTACGCGGCAAAACTAGCACGCAGCGGGGTTCCTACGAAGCTGATTCAGTACAATGGTACAGACCATGCTTTTATGGATAAAATTGGTTTGTATCCGCAAGCAGAAGATTTAATGAATGAAATTGCAAAAGAGATCAAGCGAGTGTTTGCTTAATTTTATTCCGCGATTTACGGGCAGTTATTCTTCACCTCAAGATGCAGAGAAAAGCGAAGAAGAGAGGTGGGGGATAACTGCTGGCATGTGCTTGATTGGTGAGAGCTTTCCACCAGTGAGGGACGAGGAAAATCTCTCACTGATGGAAGTTTTCCTTTATCGAAAAAGCAGATTGTCATGATGAAGAAACAAGTAGGCTGGGGAGAACGATCAGCTATGGCCTTTCAGACACGGCTTCCAATTTAATTTTTCAAATGATTACGTAATTATGGGAATTCTATCGTTTCGTTGAAATAGATTGAACGTGAGATGGAGCATGGACGGAATCAAAATTTAGCAATGGATATATATTTGTATAAAATAGGAGAAATAATAGATTCATATGTTGCCATACAAAAATAGGTAGGATGAACTATACAGTTGTTTTCAAAGATAAATGGTTATTAACCGTTTATCCTTTTTTATTTGTTTAGAAAAACTAAAAAAATATTAATTAATGTTCGAAATTTCTTAGATTTAATTGCCAAAATATACATCCTTGTATTGATGATACACATTTGTAATTAATCTTGATTTTTATCGGGGTATAAATAGAAAGGAGGTCTTGTATGACTTATGCAAAATAAGGGTTCCGGTGCAAAAACTTCAAGATACATGCAAGTAATCTCTAAATCTTGGACATACTGATACTATTACTCTAAAAAAGGTGTGTGATCGGTATGAAAAAGGAAAATTTGTTCAAATGGAAGCACTATCAGCCTGATATTATCTTATTAACGGTAAGATGGTACCTACGGTACAACCTTAGTTTTCGTAATTTGGTGGAAATGATGGAGGAACGAGGTTTGTCTATTGCTCACACCACCATTATGCGTTGGGTGCATCAATATGGACCTGAATTAGACGAAAGAGTACGACGTCATCTTAAGACAACAAATGATTCCTGGAGAGTCGATGAAACGTATGTGAAAGTAAAAGGTCAATGGATGTATTTATATCGCGCAGTCGATTCAGAAGGAAATACCATTGATTTTTACCTAAGTAAATCAAGAGATACACAAGCAGCCAAGCGCTTTTTCAAGAAAGCCTTAGCTGCTTCTCATATTTGTAAACCTCGTGTTATAACAGTAGACAAGAACCCAGCCTATTCCGTAGCGATTCAAGAGTTAAAAGAAGAGAAACGTATGCCTGAGGGCATACAAATAAGGCAAGTTAAATATCTCAATAATATAGTGGAACAGGATCACCGTTTCATTAAGAAACGTGTGCGTTCTATGTTAGGATTCAAGTCGTATGAAACAGCCACTTCTATATTGAGTGGCGTTGAAGCCATGCATATGATAAAAAAAGGACAACTTCACCCACAGGTGAAGTCTGCTCAAAATGAAGTTAGATTCATACATAAGTTGTTTGGAATTGCATCATAATCTGTCATTGAACAGTCCATGTAGGTTCTATGTCTCTATCAAATGGTTTTTGCACCGGAACCTTTTCTTCCTTGTTTATTTACCTTTATTTTATTCAATAATTTCTTCTGTATCCCTGCACTAAGTGTCATCCATATATTCGATTCAGAAAGCTTGTTTGTTGCAACCAATAATCAAAATCTTCAATATCGTAAACATATCTTTTAATCATGGAAGGCTTTCATCCTTTATTTAACAAATAAGAATAACAAATTTTGTAGGGCCGCCATATTCGGAAGTATCAGAAAAAATACTTTAAAATCAATAATTATATATACTAATTCATTTAACACAAAAGGAATTTGTCCATTATTAACGAAATTGTATGCTAACTAAATGAATTCATTCATACACACTACTACAAAAAGACATAGGAACAATCTTATATCATGATACTTAATTATGCTCTGTTTAAGAAGTCAATAAAATTAAGGAGATAGCATGGGGAAAAAAGTATTGTTTTTTGGAGACTTTGGAATTGACGATACGATAGCGATTACATATGCACATTTAACAGATAAAATTGATATTATAGGAATTGTTGCAGACTATGGGAATGTACCTCAAGTTGAAGTGACTAGAAATGTTCGTTTTTTACTTAAAAGTGTAGGAAAAGAATATATAAAAGTTTTTGGTGGGGCGGAGCATTCCATGTCCTCAGAAGCTGAAACTTTTTATCCAGAAGTTCACGGCAAATTTGGGATAGGACCCATTCACCCAGGACTAGAGCTTCAAATATTTGAGAATTTCTTTGAGGTTCTCAAACTTATTAAGCAGTATAAAAATGAACTTATTATTGTGAATACAGGAAGGCTAACGTCACTTGCAACCTTATTTCTCCTTTATGGAGATGTGATGAAAAATGTCCATTCTTATAATATTATGGGGGGAGCTTTTCTATATCCAGGAAATGTTACTCCCATTGCAGAAGCTAACTTTTATGGCGATCCTGTAGCGGCTAATATTGTAATGAGATACGCAAAGAATCTATCAATTTATCCTTTGAATGTTACACAATCGGCTATCGTAACACCAGAAATGGTCAATTATATTCACTCTAAAGGAAAAACTAAGTTTTTAAAGCCCCTTTTAGACTATTACTATTATCAATTTTATCAAAAAAAGGTTCCTGGAATACAAGGTAGCCCGGTTCATGATACGCTCACTTTGATTGCGCTTAATCGTGATGATATTTTTACGTACCATCAATCGGCTGTGACGGTTAATATACTTGATAGTGTACGAGGACAAAGCATAGGAGATTTTAGATCGACATTTGAACCAGAAACATTCGGTAATCGTCCAAAACATAGGATTGCAATACAAATGAATTATGAACAATTCTTTAAGGAGTTTATGACTGTAATGACTAGCGAACTATTTTAGTGAAAAATCTGATATACTATGACCCATTTTTACACGTATCTCGGCTGAACCCCATGCCCATCAACTTAAGAATTTTATAACGCCCCAAAACGAAAATTCCACATGAATATCCATAATTTCATCTCTTTTTTCATCTAATTTGAAAATAAGCTTTCTATTTTTAAAAACCATCGACACCAACTCGAATTATATGAATGAAATCCGTACATTTGAATATTCTCACACTTTTGCAGGAAAGAAAGATTATACAAAAGTAGGATGATTTAAGATATATTTACTTGTATTATAATAACAAAAAGATATCGACATAAAAATTTAAATATTATAAATTACAATAAAGAAGGGAATAAACATAATGATACAGAGCATATACGAAACTCATTTACATGTAAGAAATTTAGAAAAATCGATAGATTTCTATCAAAATAAGTTAGGGTTAGCATTAGCAAGAAAACTATCCAAAAGAAGAGTGGCTTTCTTTTGGGTAGGAGAAAATAAAAAACAAATGCTTGGACTATGGGAAGTACATAATATTGAAGACTTTGAGACGAAACACTTTGCTTTTGGTGTAGATTTAGAGTTTTTAAAGACTTCTAAATTATGGTTAGATAAGCGTGGAATAGAAGTGGTAGGAAGTCAGGGGAAAGGAAATCAAGAGCCAATTGTCCAAAGCTGGATGCCGGCTGCAAGTGTATACTTTCTGGATTGTGATGGAAATAAATTAGAGTTTATTTCTATGTTACATGATGATCCAGATGAATTAGAATATGCATCCTATTTAAGTGAATGGGATGCGGAGCACCAAGAAAAATAAATGAAATTGTATCTATAAGGGGTACGGAAACGATTCAGGGTATGAGGGGCCACTCTGGGATTTAATTACAAATCTAAAAAAGAACTTTATTCCAGTTCTTTTAATCTACGATATAGAGCGGCCTGACTCACTCCTGTAATCTGACATATTTCCTTTACTGTTTTATTGGTATGTTTTCGTAATTCAATTGCATGGTTCATGCCAGGATGTTTATCTGTGTATTTCTTCACTCTTCCTCTATATACTCCTTTTTGTTTTGCTAGCTTTATTCCCGCATGTTGTTTTTCTTTAATCATTTCACGATCTAATTCACTAAAGGCAGCCATGACAGTTAAGAAGAACTTACCCGTTGGAGTTCTTGTATCAATTCCTAAATTTAAAATTGCAAAGTGAACATCCAATTGCAAGTCATAAGATTGATATACCTGCTGCGGCTAGAAATATTGGGAATATTGATTTAAGTAATAGTTTACGAGATTTTGGAGTTCCACGAGAAAAGATTAATCAATATATAGCTGAACAAAACGCAACAAATAACTTCATGAACACTACATTGGATATTATGCCTATTCTTAATGTACCTAAAGAAGCGATTTAAATGTACCAAGGAAAAGAGATAGGTACAGAGCGGAAGTATGGTCCTTCTGATTATGCAATGGGTGTCTTAAGTGTTGCGTCAGGTGGAACAGTTAAAACAGTTGGTAAAGTAGTCGGAACAGTTGCTGATCTTGAGAAGAAAGCAGAAAAACTGTCAAAGGCTTCTAAAAGTACGAAGTTTACAAAGTATCCTACAGGTTTTGATGAAGTTGCTAAACATATTAAAGAGCATAAAACACTTCCAGGTAATTATATTACCAAAGAGCAAGCGGAGGCTTTAGTATGGAAGAATAGGGCTGGTAACCTTCATGAAGTGGCCCCAGGTAAAAGTATTGGTGGAGATATTTTTGAAAATAGAAAGAATCAACTCCCAAATGCTACTGGGGGAAAATGGTACGAAGCTGATATCAACTATTTGTCAGGATATCGAGGCAATGATAGAATTGTTTATTCCAACGATGGATTAATATATAAAACTTCAGATCATTATAAGACATTTACTCAAATTAATTAGGAGCGGATTATTTATGGAAATACTACGATTAGACGGTCGTAAGTTTACTAGTGAAGAAATACTACACAAAGTATTGAAAAAAGAATTAGATCTTCCTAATTATTATGGAGAAAACGCTGATGCATTGTGGGACTGTTTAACAGCTTGGGTAATTCTTCCTTTAAAAATAGAATGGGAATTCTTTGAAGAAAGTAAACAGATGTTAGGTGAAGAGGCTGATATAATTTTAGAAACGTTTCAGGATGCACAAAAAAAAATGCCTGGGAGATTTTTTTTTGTTGTGAAATAATAGATGTAATAAAAAGCGCATGTCCAAATTTGAACTGTACCCCGAATCGTGGATACTTAAAAAAAGTCTATGATTCGGGTTTTTTTTGTGTTTTTGCACTTATTCCTCGTTATAATGGAAACAATGATAAAAGTGAGGTACGGGAAATGAGTAAAATTATTTTTAATGAAATTCAAATGAAACAGCTAGAGAAGAATAAAAATGTCGTGAAGGTATCAGAACGTTCTATTACCTATTGTGCGGATTTTAAAATAAAAGCTGTGAAAGAAAATCAGAGTGGGAAAGGTCCGAATCAAATCTTCCTAGAGAACGGGTTCGATTTAGCTATCATTGGTGAAAGAAAGCCAAATTACTGTTTGAAGCGTTGGAGAAAGACATATGAGCAGTTTGGCGAAGAAGGCTTCTATACAGAACGTCGTGGAAAAGGAAGTACCGGCCGTCCTTCCCAAAAACAACTATCTTCTGACGACAAGCTAAAGAAAGCAGAAGCGCGTATTGCTTTTCTAGAAGCGGAACTTGCATTCTTAAAAAAGTTAGACGAACTCGAAAGGCAGGCGTTACAGAAGAAACGTTAACACCACGTGAAAAATATACACTCATTGAACAAACGATTCGTCGCTTCCAATTCCCACGTATGGTGCACTATTTTTGCGAACTAGCTGATGTAAGCCGGAGTGGTTATTACGCTTGGCTTCGTAAGATAGACATACACATTGAAAAAGAAGTAAATGATGAGAAAGATTATGAATTGATTCAAGAAATTTTCAACCGTAAAAAGAAAAAATGTGGGGCACGATTCATCAAAATGACGTTAGAAAATACAAAGGGAATTACAATGAATTTAAAGCGTATTTTTCGGATTATGCGTAAGTATAATCTCATGACAAAGATTCGTCGTGCGAATCCATACAAACAAATCGCAAAAGCGACGCAAGAACACAAGACTTGTCCTAACTTACTCCAACGTCAATTCAATCAAGAAGAGTCAGAAAAAAGCATGTTAACTGATATTACGTATTTGTTTTATGGAAGAGGGAAGAAAGCTTATTTATCGTGCGTAAAAGATAGTACGACACGTGAGATTTTAGCCTATCACGTCTCTCCCTCTTTACAAATGGATATTGTCTATCAAACATTAGACAAATTGAAAGATAGATTAGGAGATACCCTTCATCCAGAAGCACTTTTACACTCGGATCAAGGTACACATTACACGCATCCTGAATTTCAGCGCCGTGTAAAAGAAATGGGGATCAGACAATCTATGTCACGTAGAGGAAACTGCCTGGATAATGCCCCAATGGAGTCGTTTTTTGGTCATATGAAAGATGAATTAGACTATAAGTGTTGTCAAACGTTCCAAGCTCTTCAATTGGTAATCGACAATTATATGCAAGATTATAATTACGATCGCTATCAATGGACACTCAAAAAAATGGCTCCGGTACAATACCGAAACCATCTCTTAAGTGCTTAATTCTTTATGGTCTTTTTATTAAACTGTCCATTTTATAGGGTACAGTTCAGACAGTATACTACTTTTTAAAAGCTTAATATTTTTGGGGATTATACGAGGTAAATATCATGAAAAATAAAAAAAGAAGAGCTACAGTTGCATTAACAACAGGATTAGCTTTAACAGCTGTAACACCATATGGAGTAGGTCATGCAGAGGAAACGGATCAACTACAAGTTCAAATTCAGGAGGATTCGTTCCGTACAGGTGAACTTACACAACCATCACAAAAGGCACCAGAGAATGTAGTAAAAGATGCTCTTAAGGAAAAGACCGAGCAAGCTTTGTCCCCAAAACAAGTTAATGGAGAAACGGGAGTAGATTATAAGGTTCTTCAAAAGCGTGGTTCTTATGATGGGACTACACTTGTGCGCATGCAACAAACATACGAAGAAAAAGAAGTATATGGGTATCAATTGACTGCACACGTAGATAAAAAGGGTGTTATTAAAAGTGTTTCAGGGGATAGTGCGCAAAATTTAAAACAAGAAGATTTAAAGAAGCCTATTAATCTATCACAAGAAGAAGCGAAACAATATATTTATACGAAGTACGGGAATGATATCAATTTTGTTTCTGAGCCAGAAGTAAAGGAAGTTATTTTTGTTGATGAAAATAATGGACAAGCCAGCAATGCATACCAGGTTACATTTGCTGCTGCAACACCAAAATATGTATCTGGGACTTATTTAGTGAATGCTAATAATGGTGAAATGTTAAAAAATATGGTACAAGAATCAGATTTAAAAGCAAGTAAAAAGCTTGTTGGAGCCTTAAAGGAAAGTAGAAAAAGCAATCTTACATCATTAACTGGAACAGGAAAAGATGATTTAGGTATATCTCGTACATTTGGTATTTCTAAACAAAGTAATGGGAAATATGCACTTGCTGATTACACTAGAGGGCAAGGAATTGAAACGTATGATGTGAAATACAGAGATATTACTAAAGAGGAAAGATATTACCCTGGTATACTAGCAACTAGCACTTCAACAACATTTAATGATCCAAAAGCGGTAAGTGCTCATTTCTTAGCAACAAAGGTATATGATTTTTATAAAAATAAATACGAACGTAATAGTTTTGATAATAAGGGACAAAAAGTAGTTTCAGTTGTACATGGGTGGGATTCTGAAGATACAAATGATCCGAAAAATTGGGAGAATGCATTCAGTGCTAATATTAATAATAGTAGCATGCTTGTATATGGAGATCCTATTGTAAAGGCATTTGACGTAGCAGGACATGAATTTACACATGCGGTTACATCTAGCGAATCCAATCTTGAATATTCCGGAGAATCTGGTGCGATTAACGAGGCGTTATCTGATATTATGGGAACAGCTATTGAGAAATATATAAACAATGGGAAATTCAACTGGACAATGGGAGAACAAACTGGATCAGTTTTCCGTGATATGGCAAATCCATCTTCAGTTCCTTCTTCAACTGGAGTACCGTATCCAGATGATTATAGTGAATTTAACGATTTTAATGGATGGGATAATGGAGGTGTTCATTTCAACTCAAGTATTATTAATAAAGTTGCGTATTTAATTGCAAAAGGTGGCACTCATAACGGTGTAACTGTAAAAGGTATTGGCGAGGATAAAATGTTTGATATTTTCTATTATGCAAACACTGATGAATTAAACATGACTTCTGGTTTCTCCGAATTGAGATCGGCATGCCTTCGAGTTGCAGCAAATAAATATGGCGCGAAATCAACTGAAGCTCAAGCAGTCCAAAAAGCTTTTGATGCAGCAAAAATTAAGGTAACAGTGAAAAAAACTGCGGAAAACCAAGCGCTGGAGTTAACTGTACCGTTTACAACTACACTACATGTAGGTGATACGTTCGACCCGATGAGAGGTGTAAAAGCTGTTGATAAAGAAGATGGTGATTTAACAAATAGAGTAAAACATAAAGGCAATGTAGATACTTCTAAACCAGGTAAATACATTGTGGAGTATTCGGTTGTCGATTCCCAAGGGGTTAATGCAACGGCTACACAGACTGTAATTGTAGAGGGAAATGGAGAAACTCCAGGTATGGAACCTAAATTAACAGTGCCTGTTGGAGCAACAATTAGTGTAGGAGATTCATTCGACCCAATGGCAGGAGTATCAGCTACTGATAAAGAAGACGGTGACCTTACTTCTAAAGTAACAGTTGATGGTAAAGTAGATACATCTAAAGCCGGTACTTATGAAGTAATATATAGTGTCAAAGATTCCGCAGGTAATGAGGTAACTACAATACAAAAAGTGGTTGTGAAAGATAAAGACACTAACAACGGTAATGGCCCTGATAATGACAATAACAACACTAACAACAGCAATGCTTCTGATACTGGTAACAGTACTATCTTAAATAATAGTACTTCTGATAAAAAAGAAGTTACATATAAAGAGCTTCCAAAAACGGGTGCAAGTACAAATAACAGTGCAGCAATGGGTGTATTGATGGTTCTTGCAGGTATTGTTCTTTCTTTTGGTCGTAAATTTAGAAAGGTATTAAAATAATGGTAACTTATTGCATTTTATTGTATTATTGCAGTGAATTAAAAAGCACCTTCAAATATTGAAGGTGTCTTTTTATCAACTTTTATAAACTAATTTTCTAATATAAACATTTCGAAGTTAATATAAAAACACTATTGTTTAGGGGATAAATGAGGAGAGGTTCAAATCCATAAGAGGCTAATATTCGGTATACAGAAAAGATGGCGTTTTTTATGAACTTTTATTAATATTCAGCTAGAGTCTGATTTACATAGTAGGCCTCACCATATCCAAAAAAGAAACTTGTACGTTTAAACACAAATTGGACACATTTTAACTGATACACTGTACGTTAAGCGCAAAGTTTGTTACCAAAAAACTAGCCTTTTGAAAAAAAGATCCCCTAATATGAGGGCACTGAAAAAGTCCTCATAGTTTAAAAAGTGAAAGCTTCCTCGATTTCATCGAGGAAGCTTTCACTTTTTTCATGTATAATGGTTGTACTAATTCTAGGTGGTGTTCCGGATGATTTCAAAACAACAATCTCTTAACCTTAGTCCATTCATGGCGATTTACGATATCGTCGTGCCAAAAGATAATATGCTTCGTCAATTTAATGAAATGGTTGATTTTTCTTTTGTTTTAGAAGAATTGAAGGATAAATATTGTCTCGATAACGGTCGCAATGCAGTGCCGCCCGTTCGTATGTTCAAATATTTATTGTTAAAATCCATTTTTGATTTATCCGATGTAGATGTTGTCGAACGCTCAAAATATGACATGTCTTTTAAATATTTCTTAGATATGGCACCAGAAGATATGGTGATCGACCCTAGTTCGTTAACGAAGTTTCGTAAGCTTCGTTTAAAAGATGTAGGGTTACTTGACATGCTCATCCAAAAAACAGTGGAAATTGCACAGGAAAAGGACTTGATTACAAGTAAATCAATTATTGTTGACGCTACGCATACAAAAGCACGCTTCAATCAAAAATCGCCGAAAGAATTTTTAATGGAGAAATCAAAACTACTCCGCAAAGCGGTTTATCAAATCGATGAAGGAATGAAAGAAAAATTCCCACCTAAAACAACGACGAATGACTTAGGTGACGAACTCGAATATTGTCAAAAAGTCATTGAAGCGGTAGAAAAAGAAGAAATGATTCGTAAATATCCAAATGTGAAAGAAAAACTCAACTATTTGAAAGAAATTGTAGAAGACCACCAAGAACACCTTCAATTTTCACAAGATCCTGATGCACGAATTGGACATAAAACAGCCGACTTCTCTTTCTTTGGATATAAAACACATATTGCGATGAACGAAGAACGTATCATTACAGCGGCGGTGATTACAACAGGTGAAAAAAGCGATGGAAAATACCTTCAAACATTGGTTGAAAAAAGTCGTGAAACAGGAATGGAAATTGATACGGTCATTGGAGATACTGCTTATTCAGAGAAAAATAATATTCAATATGCCAATCAACATGAATTACAATTAGTCGCTAAATTAAACACAATTGTGACACAAGGACCACGTAAAAAAGAAGATGAATTTGAGTTTAATAAAGATGCGGGTATGTACGTTTGTAAAGCTGGACATATGGCTATCCGTAAAGCACGTACTGGTAAAAAGGGAACAAACAAGAATCAAAGCCACACTTACTATTTTGATATCAACAAATGTAAAGTATGTCCATTTAAAGATGGGTGTTATAAAGAGGGCGCGAAAAGTAAGACGTATTCTGTCACCATAAAATCGACAGAACATAAGGAACAACAGGCATTTCAGGAAAGTACATACTTCAAAGAAAAGGGGAAAGAGCGTTATAAAATTGAAGCGGAAAATAGTGAACTGAAGCACAGACCCGGGTATGATGTGGCATCTTCCTCGGGTCTGATTGGCATGCAAATGCAAGGAGCAATGGCCATATTCGCTGTTAACTTAAAACGAATTATGACCCTATTAAAAGAAAAAAAGTAACAAAAATATAGAAAGAAAAGTCGCCTTTCTTGTTTTACATGTGTTTTATGAGATGAAAAACAGAAGTTTTTCAGTGCCCTCAATATTAACTCCATCTTTTTTATTGTTTAATATATTACTTTATGATATATTATTTTTAGATATATCATAAAGTGATATAGGAGAGTAGGAATAAAATGAAATCATTAGAGCAGTTAACTGATTCTGTATTTTATATTATGGCAGGATTCACCAAACCAAGGCATGGCTATGCGGTGATGAGCTTGATTGAAGAATTAACAAAGGGGAAAGTAGTAATTGGGCCTGCATCACTATACACAATTATTAAAAAGTTAATAACCGAATCTTACATTGAATTATTTGATGATTCAGACTCACGTAGAAAAGTATATGTTTTGACAGATAAAGGTAGAGAAGTGTTGGAACAAGATATTTTGAGACGTAAAACGATGCTTGATTTTGCTGAAAATGGATTAAAAGGGGAGAACTAAAATGGGGAAAACAAAATACATCATGTCAAATGGGATTGCTTTTTCAGAAGAAATAGATTTAAAAAAGCTAAGAAAGTATGCTGCAAAAGGATGGATTGTGAAACGTTTTAAACGAATGGGATATGAATTAGAAAAGGGCGTTGCTGAAGATACTATTTTTAGTCTTGATATAAGACCATTAGCAGAAAATGAATTGGAAGAATATATTGAAATGTTTGAATTGGCAGGTTGGGAATATGTTTGTTCAAGTTATTATGGTGTGCACCTATTTAAGGCCAAACCTGGTACAAGACCAATTTATACAGATAAAGAAACAAAACAGGAGAAAATAAAAACACTTAGACAACCAGTTATGTCAACAGTTTTAATTAGTATGACCATGCTGATTGTAAGTTATTTAGTTCATTCGGTAAGTTCAGGGGTATTAAGTACAATATTTTCGATAGTTTTCTTATTTTCCCTTGTCATTACCATTCCAATGTTAATGACATTAATGGCGACCTACTACCATTCGATTCGAACAAAATAGTATAGAAAGGGGTCCCGCCACATCGCTATCAAGCTAAGAAAATACAACTACCCCCAGAACGAGATTTTGTGCTAATTCGTAATAAAAAAGCTCATTTTTTCGTTTTGGGTATATTAAAAAATTTTAGGTTGATGGTGATGTGGCGGTACCC
>NZ_CATKPV010000118.1:0-1477 GCF_949768135.1 Bacillus sp. IT-79MI2
TTTATAGCTTATTGAAGATCTTTAATAAAATTTTTCGAAATGTAATGTGCACATCGCACAGCATGTGAACCTTATTGAGCCTCTAAAAGAAATTTCCAATGCTAAGTAGCTTTGTTGAATTCGTTTTTCCCATATAATAAGATGTCTTCTTTAAGATTTTTATAGATATCTAATAGATCGTCTGGTAGAGTGCAATAAATAGATTTTTCTAGGGTATAAGGTTCAAATGTTTTCCGTTATAATTCAAATTCATTAAAAATAATCTGTAGTATTTGGATTTCAAAGTTTCCTAATATTGTATCTATAATAGATTCAATATTAGGAAACTATAGCGAATGGGCATATGGATTCATTAGAAAAGAAAGAAGTCGAACTAGTTATGTTCTTTCGTTATAGTTATATAATAGGACGATTAAAACATAATATTGCTTTCCTTAACAAAATATTCACTATGAATATTTTGTTAAGGAAAGTTTGTTACTTGCGCATTACTATGAATAGTTTTTTCTTTGTTATTCGCTTCTTTTTCTCGATTGTAAATTTTAAGGAGACTTACTATTCTAGATTAGTAAAAATCTTGATGAAATATGAGGGCGTTATATTCGAATTCGATATAATGTAATATAAGGTATTTTTAAAATATACATCGTAGAGAAAGGATTCATAGAATGAAGAAAATAAGTATTGTTACAATAGTAGTTTTACTCCTCCTAGTTATTGCGTATATGCTAGTTGGGAACTACTTTTATAACTATGCGCTAAATACGAAACAAGAAAAAGAATTTTTAGAGGGAAACCCTCATTTAAAGAAAACCGTAACTGTATCGGGTAACTCATTTACCAAAATTCCCTGTTATGAATGCGGCGAATACAATTACAAAACTCCGTGCTGGTTATGACTTGAATGAGGGATCGGCCGTCAAGCAAGTTGCAAAAAGTAAAACTCCGATGTTGTTTATCCATGGAGATGCGGATACATTTGTTCCTTTTGAAATGTTGGATGAAGTGTATAATGCTACAAAGGTGGAAAAAGAGAAATTGATTGTGCCAGGTGCAGGTCATGGAGAAGCTGAAAAAATAGATTCGGAGAAATATTGGAATACGGTATGGGGATTTATTGGAAAGTATATTCCAGCATAAGTATATATAAAGAAAGAATCTTTCGCTATTAAAAGTGAAAGATTCTTTCTTTATATATAGGGGATACATTGATTGTAGCTTAAATAGGGAGCCTTCCTATCTAAATGTTATGCGTGGATAAGTGATGGTTAAATTTAAGTGAGGATAAAGAAAGCTAACGGATTAAAGCCTTATCTTCTATATTTAATGGGAAATTTGAATTTTATTTTAAAAAGGTATTGCTTTTATAATGATAAGTGTGTAATATATTAGAAGTCGCCGATGCAACAACGCAGAATGCGACAAACGAAATAAAAAACTTAGTTGACATTGAAACATGAAAGTGTTAACATAAGGG
>NZ_CATKPV010000119.1:0-1369 GCF_949768135.1 Bacillus sp. IT-79MI2
ATTATCGTTTATAGATGTTATAAAAGTAGGCATATCAAATAAACCCTGACGGGTTTGAATTTTTTTACTATGCTACCTGATGAGTAGAAGTGGTATACTCATACACAACACCCAAAATGTCAAAGACTGTCTTTTTCTCGTATCGATGAGATTTTCGTCCGTTGCGCTGTAGGAGGTTAAACAGACGAAGGAGAACCTTTGATAGCTCTTGGGTGTTTTTGTGTAATGCTTGGTGAAAAAGTGAAAAATAATCTTTAATTATGTACATCGCTTTATATTCACTTAGCTCTTTCTGTTTCTTACGTAATAGGAGTTCTCTCATCTTAAACATTGTAGAAGAACATAATAGGATACTAATGAGTTGTCCATAAAGATGACATTCTAATCGCTCTTGTTTAATAGATTTACAACGATGAATTTGAAACCAGGATTTCCATATTTTAAATAACAGTTCAATTTGCCAACGTAGTGAATATAAATCATAGATTTTCTCTTTTGGTACCCATTCCGTAGGAATGTTTGTCATATATACCGTAATTCCTTGTAAAAGTTTCGTACGCTCTGTATATGTAATTCCTTTTTTCTTTTCACGAATAGCTCGATCACGTAGGCGTTTTTGTTTTTGCTCCTCCGTACATTTATAAACCACAATGCGAGTAGGTAGTTTGTCTTTGCTCCCTACATATACATCATGTAATTCATACACTTGGCCAGGTTGTAATTGGTTCATAATGTCTTCCAAATGAATTTGTATATATACCGGCCTCAGTTGAGCGGGTTTTGTTTTAAATATGACTGTTTCGAATTCCTTTCTATATATCTTAGTTGGTAACTTAAGACGTGATAAATAATATCCTTGCTTATCTTGAATAGACTTAAAGTCTTGTAAACGAAAATATCCTAAGTCACGAATATATAGTTCATTCTTTTGTGCCATACCTGTTCGAGTCGCACCATACGCTTGATCACTTCGTTTTCCTGGTTCAATTTTCACATCAGAAAATTCTCCACTCAACAAGTCATACTCCAGTTGAATTTTTACACCAGCTTTATGACTACATCCTCCGGCACCAGGATAAGTAGATGCAAATCGATCCGGCACTTGAAATGTTGTAGAATCAAGGATAAGAATACGCTCAAAGTAAGTAGAAAGAGCATGAGAAATCTTAGATAATCCCCCAATTTTAGCTTGTAGAAGTGTAGTAAATACAGTTCGAAAGAAGGCTACAGAAGCCGAGTTAAATCGCCGATTAAGTCCCTCAGGACTTAATAAAATTCCTGTTGAAGTTTCTAATTGACTACAAAGTTGAGTAAGAGAGGTAGTAGCGATTTGTTGATTTAACCATACACACAAAGATAAAAAATGGTG
>NZ_CATKPV010000120.1:0-1359 GCF_949768135.1 Bacillus sp. IT-79MI2
TCCCGCCTTGTGTTACTTTCACCTTAACAGTTCCTTTCCCTTCAGAGTTATCAAACCCTAATAAACCACCGTTTGGAGAGGAGATGGTGTTAGAACCAGGAGAAAGACGAAATGCTTTCCCCCCTTCTTTATCATATTCATTTGTCCCAATAGTTGCTCCAAGCTTGTCTAATCCCGATAGTCCCGATACTTCAATTGTGACTTGTTCATTCGGTTTTACATAGATTCCTGTTGGCACATAGTTTCGTTGCTCACTTCTTCTTTCTCTTACTGCTTCACCAATATAATGTCCTGTACTTGGAAGTTCAAACGTCCTCTCTTCATATTGCGCCTGAGTTTGCGTAGTTTCAGCATGAATGTTCAAACTATTTACAGTCATAGACGTAAATAATGTCGTTGTCAAAACAGCAGATGCCATAAATACTTTCATTGGTTTTTGTAATCTATAATTCTTTCCTCTGTTCATATAAATCATTCCTTTCATTCAAATCCATTCTAACGGTCATAGGAAACGCCGATTTCCTCATTAGCCCATTATATCGTTTCATCTCATTAATACAATAAAAATTCCTCTTACTATGACTACTTCTTAAATTTACTTATCCCCCTCATACACGTAAAAATTATACCTATATATAATTTTGAAGGGGAATATCTGGCCGCGTATAGAAACGGTCATGACTTTTTCCCACCACATCAAAAGGAGAAAGCAAGTACATGTCATGTTTTGTTCTGCATAGCAGCGACTTATATGTTGAAAAATTAAAATGGATTTATATAAATTAAACATTTTAAATGATTAACTTAAAAATATTTGTAAAATAATAAAATAGCATTCTACATACCATTACCTAATACGCAAATATGCAAAATTACATATTTTACATTCAGTATAGGGATCACCTTACATACCCATCAATTTAAGAATGGGAAAAAATGAACTTTCGTTCATCAGAGTTAAAACATTCTCAAAGTAGAGATATGTTCTTAAAAATAAGCATACGAAATAAACCTAAATAAGTTTCATTTTTAAAAGTTATGTAGTTTTCTTCTGTCCTCTCAATTCATTATACTCGTAAACAACACCTAAGATATCAAAGACTGTTTTCTTCCCATATCGTCGAGGGTTCCACTCGTTCTTCTGTAGGAGGTAAAACAGGCGGATAAGAATATTTGCTATTTCTTGAATGTTTTTCTGTATAGCTCGGTATAAAAGGGGCAGTACCACACATCCATCAACTTAAAGTATATGTTTATACAAAGGCTGGTCTTTCTATGTAGTTTTTTATTATCTTTTATAGATATCATAAAAGTAGGCATATCAAATAAACCCTGACGGGTTTCAATTTTTTTACTATA
>NZ_CATKPV010000121.1:0-1301 GCF_949768135.1 Bacillus sp. IT-79MI2
TGAAGTGACCCCTGTCAAGTAGACAGTATTTAAAAAGCGCCACTAAGCAACCTGAGTTCTATATTTATATGGACTCAGGTTATTTAATTTCTTTTGAAATCTTTGGTGATTATAAAATTGTATATATTTGCGCACGGCAAGTTTAACCTCATCGGCTTTACGGAAAGAGTATAAATGAAAACACTCTGACTTAAAGTGGCTGAAGAAGTTTTCTATACAAGCATTGTCCCAACAGTTTCCCTTTCGAGACATACTTGCCTTCATCTGATATTTTTTAAGTAATTGATTATATTGGCGGGATGTGTACTGAAACCCTTGATCACTATGTAAGAGAATCCCTTTGACGTTTCGTTTTTTCCTTGCCTTTTTAAGAGTATCTAACACGAGTTTTAAGTCGTTTCTACGACTGATTTCATAGGCAACGATTTCATTGTTGTACAGGTCCTGAATAGCGGATAAGTACAATCGCTGTCCATTGAAAATCAAGTAGGTAATATCCGTTACCCATTTTTCGTTTGGTTTTGAAGCTTGGAAGTTCCTGTTTAGATGGTTATCTGAAACCACATAGACTTCTTTTTTTCCATAGTAAGGACGTTTTCTTCTAATAACCGCTTTAATGCCTAGTTCCCCCATCAACCTTTGTATGCGTTTGTGATTCAAATGAAGGTTGTATGTGACTTTCAGCCACACTTGTACTCTTCTGTATCCATAAATCCCTCTAAGTTTTTTATGGCACATCAATATCTTTTTCTTGATTTCGGCATCCTCCAATTGTTTTTCAGAAAAAGCTGAGTTTCGTTTTCTCCACTTATAGTACCCACTTCTGGTTACACCAGCAATATCGCATAGAATGGTAACCGTATAACCTTTTTCTAACATCTCATGAATGACTTCAAACTTTCTCGTTTTGGATATAGCTTTTATGCCTCCTTTTACATCCCTAAGAGCTTTTTTAACATTTCATTCTCCGCCTCTAATCGTCTAATCTTAGCTTCTGAATCTTCTGGTTTCGTTCTTGGTCTACCCAAACCTGTGCCTTTCGCTTTACCGCGTTTTTCTTCTAGCCCTTTGATTCCTTCAGCTTCAAAGTGTTTCACCCAACGACTTACGACTGAGTGATGAATTCCTAATTCTTTAGCAACGGTTTTATAGCTCATTCCTTCTTTCAAGTACAAATCTACTGCTTTTTTCTTAAATTCTATATCGTAAGTTACTCTAATTTTCCCCATAGAAAAATCCCCTCCATAGTAAACAGATTAATGTGCTTTCTTTTTACTGTCTACTATAAGGGGATCATATCA
>NZ_CATKPV010000122.1:0-1245 GCF_949768135.1 Bacillus sp. IT-79MI2
CATATCAAAACACCTAAACCATCTGTTCCCTATATTCTTTAGGGGATAGGTGGTTTAATTTTTCTTGAATTCGCACACAATTGTAGTAATGAATGTATTCTAGCACAATCTTTCGCACAGTTGTGTTGGATACTTTTGTTATCTTTTGTGAGTAGAAAGCTTCGCTTTTTAAATGACCAAAGAAGCTTTCCATGACGGCATTATCATGGCAATTTCCTCTCCGGGACATGCTGGTGATAATGCCTTTTTCTTTGGCATATGCTTGAAATTCCTTCGCAGTATAAATACTTCCTTGATCCGAGTGAAGGATGACATCTTTTACTTTTCGCCCTCTCATTGCTTGTTTTAATGTCTTCATCGCTAATGTTAAAGTTTGTGATTCACTGATGACATAACTAATAATTTCACGATTAAAGGCATCCATAATCGTTGATAAATACAATGTACGCTCTCCAAATAATAGGTAAGTCACATCCGTAAACCACTTTTCATTTGGGGCTGATGATTCGAATTGACGTTCCAATCGATGAGGAGCTACGACTGGTTCAGCACCATTGATATATTTCTTTTTCTTACGACGAACTTTTGAGAGTATATGATATTGTTTCATGATCCGTAATACTTTTTTATGATTGACACACAGCCCCGTTTTTCGAAGAGTGGCGGTCACTCTTCGATATCCATACCGTAATTTATGCCTAAGGCAGACCTTCTTTACTTTCTCTTCTATCTCGTCTTTAGGGCGTTCGGTTATCTGTAACCAACGATAAAATGTGGAACGTGGTAATTCTAATACTTTACACAGTTCTTGTACGGTTAATTTTGTTTTTAATTCATTCCATAGGGTAATAACGGTATGTGGTTTCAGCTCCTTTCGATTTCCAGATACTTTCCCCATACAAGTAATTTTGTTTTTAAATGTTTATTTTCTAATCGTAGCTGTTCCAATTCACTTAGCTCTTTTGGTCCTTTTCCATAAGAATATTGTTTTCCTACAGGTTGTTGAAAACGATACGTTTGATCTGTACGATACCATTTCATCCATGTCTTAATTTGGGAAACATTTTTAATTCCGAGTGTCTCCATAATGGTACGATTTGAATAACCATCCTTTTTCATCTCAATCACTTTCCACTTTATTTCTTCTGGGTAATGTACTCTTTCTTTCAAATGAAAAACACCTCCGTTGAATTTGCATACTTAGTATGCGAATTCAGGAGGTGTTTTTTTCATGTACCACTATTC
>NZ_CATKPV010000123.1:0-1200 GCF_949768135.1 Bacillus sp. IT-79MI2
ATATTATTTCTGGAATAGAAGCTATGCACATGATGAAAAAAGGGCAACTTGTTTCACTGGACAAGTCTGTCCAAAATCAAGTGAATTTCATCCATCAACTATTTGGAATTGCTGCTTAAGACTAGATTCCACTAGGAAACTTTTTGCCTCTTTATATCTTTCCTAAGTATTTGCACCAGAACCACATATATCGTTGCAACTCTTTAGAAAACAATTCTAATTCATCAATAATAGATAAGTTCATATCAAAAACGCCATCCTTTCCTATGATGCTACAGAAAGAATAGCGTATTTTTTCATTTTAGGGGAATTTTGTTTTGTTAGCTTGATAGCAATGGAGGCTACCCTAAAGAGTACAGTTTAACCCGAAGTAGCCCCTTTTCTAAATACCCATTATTGAATAACAGAATAAAATTATCATAATACCTTTTTCTAAAAAAGATATATATAGGTATCACTGATTCACAGATCTTCTAATCTGCACAATCCTGCCAATGGGCACACGCGCATCATGTATAACTGTCAATGATTTAGAAAAATGCTGGCTAAATTCCGATCTATACCATATCTCTCTATGTACCTACGTAATCCCCCTTGTTTATAAGGAATTATATGATGTGCTCTATTAGCTATGCCAAATTGTATTTGGATTGTCATCGATTGCATTACTAGCTAGATCACACACACTTGTTTTCATTATTTTCTTGGACCATACGCAGCTACTGGTTTAACGGGTTTCGCATCCGTCGCTTCCCATATAGGGGCAGTTAATGTTGGATAGTTCAAAGCTTCTACTTTTTTTCTTGTTTCTTGTGATGCTTTCAGTCCCCATTGATCAAAAAATGGAAGTACATTTTGTTTCGCTACTTTCGATGTATTGTAAATAAATGCTTGTATTTCATCTTCATCAGTTTCTGGAAGTTTATCCTTTGGCAACTCTCGATATAGTTTGTGGAGATTCGGATAAAAATCTTCCCCATATGCTAAATGAAGTTGCCAAAACATAACAAGTTTCACAAACAAGTCATCAATATCTTTATACTCTTTATCTGCTTGTTTTAAGTATGCAAAGGCTCTATCGTAGTCCCCTTCTTTTTCTAAACGCGTTGGTTGATTCGGGAATAATTGTTTTTGTGCAGCTAAGGAATATATATTAACAGTGACTTCAGTCATTCCATTCGAAGCCCACGTCCAAGGGTT
>NZ_CATKPV010000124.1:0-1188 GCF_949768135.1 Bacillus sp. IT-79MI2
CCTCCCGAGATCGGCTGAGCTCATGTCAAGTTTACTTGGCATATTAAAAGCTGGCGGGGCCTATGTCGTTCTAGATCCGTTGTATCCGAAATCACGGTTACAATACATGATTGAAGATGCAGGGATCCAAATCGTAGTGACGACAGCAGCGCAAGAAAGCCTTTCCGAACAGGTCGAAACGGTGAGATTAGAAGAAATAATAGATGAAAGCGTGATCGCACCGAAGCGGCAAGTGAAACCCGAGCACTTAGCTTATATCGTCTACACCTCTGGTTCCACAGGAAAGCCAAAGGGTGTCATGGTCGAATATCGGTCATTGATGAATATGGTCTCTTGGCATCAAGCGGTATACCAAATTACAGAACAGGATCGTGCGACTCAAATTGCGGGGATTGCCTTTGACTCAGCCGTCCAGGAGATTTGGCCTTATCTCACCGCTGGTGCAGCACTATACCTGTCGACAGAAGAGTTGCGAATCAATCCAGAGGCTCTACGAGATTGGCTCATTGATTCACGGATTACGGCTAGCTTTGCGCCTACACCTATTCTGGAAAGACTCTTGAAATTATCTTGGCCAGAGAAGACGGATCTCCGTTTTATCATTACGGGAGGAGATCAGTTAACACAGTATCCATCTAAACAAATACCTTTTGCGGTGATTAATCAGTATGGTCCATCGGAAAATACCGTCGTTACCACTGATTGTTATGTGCCTGTAGGAATGACAACAGGTACTCCGTCGATTGGTCGACCGATTGCGAATACAGAAGTATATGTGTTAGATTCTCACCTTCAGCCGGTGCCAGTGGGTGTGATTGGAGATCTCTATATCGGAGGAAAGAGCCTTGCTCGTGGCTATGCTAATCGTCCGGAACTCACAGAGGAAAAATTTATTCTGCATCCGTTTAAGTCAGGGGAACGTCTCTATTACACCGGGGACAAAGCAAGTTATCTGCCTGACGGTGATCTCCAGTTCCATGGTCGTATGGATGACCAAGTAAAGATTCGTGGTTTCCGGATTGAACTGGGAGAAGTTGAAGCAACTTTGCAGGCGCATTTGTCCGTAAAAGAAGCTGTTGTACTGGTAAGAGAGGATCATCCAGGAGACAAACGATTGGTAGCTTATGTAGTTGGTGAAGGAAGTGTTCATGAATGGCGGGAGCATCTGAAAACACATTTACCGAATTA
>NZ_CATKPV010000125.1:0-1108 GCF_949768135.1 Bacillus sp. IT-79MI2
GGGGGTGAAAATTCAGCTTGAATATGATTTATTAAGTGGACGGTTCCTGCATATTCATACCGGTCCAGGTAAACAACATGATCGAACCTACGGTTCTCTGTGTGTCCCAACTGTGACAGCGAATGATTTATGTATCCGAGATTTAGGATATTTTCATCTGAAAGATCTTCAACATATACAGGATAAAAAGGCTTACTATATCTCTCGTATCAAGTCGAATACACGTATTTATCAAAAAAATCCCAATCCTGATTATTTTAAAGATGGAAGAATCAAGAAAGGTACAGAGTATATACAAATAGATATGGAGGATTTAATGAACTCTCTTCTGCCAGGACAAACATGTGAAATATCCAACGCTTATGTAGGAATGAAGGATAAGGTACAAACTCGTGTGATTGTTCATCGACTAACAAAAGAACAACAAGAAAAACGACTACAAGATCAAACCGTAAGAGAAAAAAAGAAAGGAATGAAGTATTCTCCTCGTAGTAAACGACTCAGTGGTATCAATGTATATATGACAAACACTTCTACAGATGTTGTACCAATGGAACAAGTACATGATTGGTATTCTTTACGTTGGCAAATCGAAATTTTATTTAAAACGTGGAAATCATTCTTTTGCATTCATCATTGTAAAAAGATAAAACAAGAACGATTAGAATGCCATTTGTATGGGCAACTGATTGCCATTCTACTCTGTTCTTCTATTATGTTTCAAATGCGGAAGTTACTTCTTATGAAGAAGAAACAAGAATTGAGTGAATATAAAGCTATTTATATGATTAAAGACTATTTTTTTCTTCTATTCCAAGCTATACAGAAAGACACCCAAGAGCTATCAAAGATTCTAATTCGCCTGTTCAACCTCCTACAGCAAAATGGGCGAAAATCTCATCGATATGAGAAGAAAACAGTCTTTGATATATTAGGTGTCGTTTACAATTGTACCACGTCTGATAATCAAGCGGCTTAATTCAAAAAAATGAAACCCGATAGGGTTTATTTCGTATGCAAATCTTTAAATTCTCTACACATAATCTTTATAAAAAAGAAACAACCTCTATAATAATTAACGTTGTATGAGCTTAGCTTGATAGCGATG
>NZ_CATKPV010000126.1:0-1026 GCF_949768135.1 Bacillus sp. IT-79MI2
TTTGATTCTTAATTAAGGCTTTAAAAGCAGCTTGTACATCTTTACTCTTAGATGATGTTTCTAATTTCACATAAACTGTTCTACCATAAGCAACATTTGATACCATAACAGGCGGAGCCGCCTTACTTACCCCTTTACGAGTTAACTCGTCAAACGTAACACTATTATCAAAAAGGTCTGATGGATTGTTAGGTAGTTCTGCACTTACGGTATAAAAGATTTGCTTATATGCCGCAACCATCACTTTTTTCTCTCCATTTGCAACAGCATTAAAGTCAATGTTCAGTGCATTGTCAAGATATTTAGCGTTAACATTAAGAGCACTTGCTATTTGAGATTTACTATACACCATAGATTCTGTATACTGCATTCTTGCAGGTAACGTATGTGTTTTTGAATACTTTTGATTCCAAGTAGATACTAATTCATCTACTGCACCAGACACATTACCATATGTAGGATTTTTGACAGTAATTGTATTGTCTTTTCTCATGCCAGGTAAGTCTATACTAATATTCAAAGGTTTTCTCTGAGCTACTAACAAACTAGGTTGATTATCTGCAAAAGCTTTATTTGCAAGTTGTACTGCTCCTGGATATGTACGATTAGCCACAGAATCAATAATCGAAATATCGACTGGTGAAGTTGTAAGTGATTTTTTCTCACGTTCAACTACTACAAATTTACCATTTGAATTTGTACTTTCTTTTGGAACAAAACTCTCTACTTTATCACCATTTACTGCTAAAACCTCTTGATTATTATACTTAAGATTTGCTATACCAGTATCAATGTTACTAGCTTTTTTTGTTGCACCAGCTGAATTACCTGTTTTTGTTTCCGCAAAGGAAATAGATGAATAACTAATAGTGCTTAAACTAACTAATAAACATGCTAATAATTTGATTCCTTTAACACTTTTTTTAATTTTCAAAAAATTCATTCCCTTCTTTTTTTCGTATTAAGGTATGATAATTGTTTATAAATAATTGCTGAACAATGAACTTACATTACTGCTTTTAAAAG
>NZ_CATKPV010000127.1:0-968 GCF_949768135.1 Bacillus sp. IT-79MI2
TTATTTTTCTGGATTTTCAAAAAACCAATCCCTTCCTTTTTTTTCGTATGATTCATGTTATCTCTTCCTTTCTTTCATCATTTCTATAAAATCACTTTTGCTATATTTATCTTAGTTTAAGTATCTTTCAATACACTTTCATAAATGTTACAAAAGTCTTTCATTAATTTTATTTATAAATGCAATAATTTTGTGATTATAGACTGTTTTCGAGACTTATTATCACACTATTAAGGTAATACAATAAAAATAATGTTACTCATAACTTTACCGAACTTATATTAGCGTAATCTTTTCCTTCCTTAGTGGTCATACCAGTTATGTTTTTATTAAATCATTAAACTTCCAATGCGTAAATAGCAGAATTTTTTCGATTATATCAAAAAAATTCAATATTGAGCATTAACGAAAATGAAAATATTATACTACAAAAATTATTGTTTGATTTTATACAAGTAACTATAACAGTTGCAACTTGATATATAAGGTTAAAAAATAACTATTTTAATCCACAAAAAATAGTTAATATAAATTAAATATTATTAATATAATTTAATCACACTCTGCATATCGATTCCCTTTATTTGGATATGCGAAATTGCATCAAGATATAGGTTTAAATATGACGCGCTCTTATAAATAACTAGGTTCTGTTGCAAAGTTTCTTAATAGATAAAAAATTGGGCTGATTACAGATGGATTTTATACAATTCTAAGTAATTGCTGTAATTCATTGTATGTTGAAAAAACGCAGTTTGGTTGCAAACTGCGTTTTCGTTTATGTATGGCATGAATCGTTTCGATTCCTTTCAAGGTACGTGAAGCATGGCGAAGACTTTGAAATCCTGCGGATTTGGCAAAACGTCGCTTTACATGTCTATGGTCTTGTTCTATGAGATTATTCAAATGCTTGATTGTGCAATGAGTTGTATGTTTATAAAAGCCTTGTTCCCTTAATTTGTTAAACG